>CAZWTV010000125.1:0-4699 GCA_964637225.1 uncultured Sediminibacterium sp. | reverse complement strand
AAAATTTTGATTTTTCTGATATATGTTAAATTTTTATAAACTTTTTCAAGATACATATGTTATTTAAATGGTATAATAGTTTTTGATATTATTTATAATTTAAATAGCACAAAGAAAAATGAAAAAATTACTTCTAGTTTTTACGTTGTTTTTGGGAATTCAGATTTCTCAAGCACAGCAATTAAAGGTGCAAGGTATAATTTCAGATAATAATGGCAAGCCATTACCTGGGGTTTCTGTTACTCTTAAAGGTCAAAAATCTGGAATAGTATCTTCATCTAATGGTACTTATTCTATCTCTCTTTCAGCATTAAGCGGAACACTTGTATTTAGTTCTGTTGGTTTCGATTCCAAAGAAGTTTCAATTAATGGAAAATCTACAATTAATGTGAGCTTAATTCCTACCGATAACAACCTTGAAGAGGTAGTGGTAGTGGGTTATGGTACTCAAAGAAAAAGAGACATAACAGCTTCTGTAGGAAGCGTAAGTGCAGCAGAAATTAAAAATTTATCTCTTACAAGTCCAGAGCAAGCCTTACAAGGAAGAATAGCAGGTGTAAATGTAACATCTGCTTCAGGTACACCTGGCTCTTCTATCAACATAAATGTAAGAGGTGTAGGAACCATAAATGGTAGTTCTCAACCTTTATATGTAGTAGATGGTATTCCTATTGCTACTGGTTCTTTTTCTCAAATAGGTGTTGGAAACCAAGTTTTAAACAGTTTGGCTGATATCAACCCCAATGATATAGAATCCTTAGAAGTTTTAAAAGACGCTTCTGCTACAGCCATTTATGGTTCTAGAGGTGCTAATGGTGTGGTTTTAATTACTACTAAAAGAGGTAAAAATCAAAAAACTAAATTTTCTTATAATACCTATTATGGTAATCAAGAGGCTTGGAAAAAAATTCAACCATTAAGTGGTCCAGATTTTCAAGTTTTATTACAAGAGGAGTTAGCTAATAGGTACGGTGGTAATAACAAACCTTCTTTCTATTTTGGATCTACAGTACACGATAATTCTACAGTAAATACGAACTGGCAAGATTTAATATTCAGAACTGCACCTATTCAAAGTCATGACATTAATGCTCAAGGTGGAAACGATAAAACAAAGTTTTTTATTGGTGGTAGTTATTTTAACCAAGATGGAACTATTCTTGGTTCTAAATTCCAACGTTACAATTTTAGAATTAACGTAGACAATCAAGTTACTGATAAATTCAAAATTACTTCTGGTTTTGCTGCAAGCAATACAATCCAAAATAGAATCCAAAACGATAATAATATTTATGGTGTTCTAAGTACAGCAGTTTTATTAGCATCAGACATTCCTGCCTACAACGCAGATGGCACTTATGGTAAAGATCCACTTTCTTCTGTAGAAAGTCCTTTACTTGCTGCGAAAGAAAACTATAATAAAGTAAATAATAGTAGAGTTAACGCCAACTTGGGTGGTGAATATCAAATTATTCCTCAATTAAGTTTTAAAGTTAATCTTGGTGCAGATTATGTGGCTTTGAACGAAGCTCGTTTTTATCCATCTATTTCTAATGCAGGTGCTGGTGTAAAGGGTCAGGCAACGGAAGCTTATAATAAAAGCATGAACCTAGTAAATGAAAATATTTTAAGTTATAAGCAAACTTTTGGTGATCATGATTTATCTGCAGTAGCGGTTGCTTCTTACCAAACACAAAAATTTGAATCAATCTATGGGTTAGCTGAAAACTTCCCCGGTAATTCTATCATTCGTTTATCTGCAGGTTCAGTGAAGAAAGATGTTTCTTCTTCGGGATCGGCATTCGGAATTGTAGGTTATGTTGGAAGACTTAACTATGGTTATAAAAGAAAATATTTATTAAGTGCAAGTATTAGAAGAGATGGTTCTTCTAACTTAGGTGTAGATAAAAGATGGGGTACATTCCCAGCTGTCTCTGCAGCTTGGAGATTTACAGATGAAAATTTCATGAATAGATTTAAGTTCTTAAGTAACGGTAAGATTCGTGCTTCTCACGGTTACAGTGGTTCAAACTCTGGAAGCTTATTTGGTTCATTACCTTTAATTAGTCCAGGTGCCAACTATTTAACATCAGCTGGTTTATCTCCTTCACAATTAGGAAACCCTTCATTAAGATGGGAAACTTCAGTACAATCTGACGTAGCTTTAGAGTTAGGATTTTGGAATAGAATTAATTTAACTGCTGAAGTTTATCAGAGAAAAACTAACGACCTTTTAACAAGTAGAGGATTGGTGGGTAATGCTGGTTTCTTGTCCGTAAGTGATAACGTGGGTGGAATTACCAACAAGGGTATTGAATTGTCTTTAGAGACAAGAAATATTGTAAGTAAAAAATTCAATTGGACTACTAATTTGAATATTACTTTCCAAACAAATAATGTTGATACTATTTATGGTGGCAATGCATTTGCCTCTGGTTTTGCTAGTTGGGTAGAACAAGGACAACCTTTAAACTCATTTAGAGGTTACAGACAAGAGGGTATCTTCCAAACAGCTGCCGATATTAATACAAAGAGAGATGGAACAGCCGCTAAGCCTGGAGATATTAAATGGAAAGATATCAATGGCGATGGAGTCATCAACTCTTCTGACCAAGAAATTTTAGGAAGTGCTTTACCGAAGTTTTTTGGAAGTTTCACAAATAACTTTACCTATAAAAATTTCGAATTAACTGTATTCTTCCAATTTGTTGGAGGTAATAAGATTTACAATAATAACAGAGCTTTTGCTGAAGGTATGAACAGTCTATTTGGTCAGTATGCAACAACATTGAATAGATGGACTCCTACAAATCCTTCTACAACTATGCCAAGAGCTGTTTATGGAGACCCTGCTAATAACAGACGTAACTCTGATAGATGGTTAGAAGATGGTTCATTCACTCGTTTGAAAAATTTAATTTTTGCTTATAATTTAGATTCTAAATTAGCTTCAAAGATGAAAATCTCTACATTGAAAGTATTTGTACAAGCACAAAATTTAGTGACTTGGACTAAATATACTGGTTTTGATCCTGAGGTTAGCACATTTACATCAACAAACACTGCTCAAGGAACTGATTTCTTAACATTCCCACAAGCCAAAACAGTAACTTTTGGTGTAAATATTGGGTTCTAAATTAATTATCAATCATTTAATACTATATCAAATGAAAAAGATGCTACATAAAATTTTATTACTCACTACTTTTGTTGCGCTTCTTACATCTTGCGAGAAAGTAGTTGAACAAAAACCAGAAACCACTTTAGACGCAACTACTGCTTACACTAACAGGCAAGGGGTGGAAGCAGGATTACTAGGATGTTACAATGCTTTGCAAAGCACAAGTTATTATGGGCTTGAATATTGGGCATTAACTGATATGTATGCAGGTGTTATTGCTCATACTGGAACTTTTCCAACATATGCGCAATTTGCTAATACATCAGTACTACCTGACAACACCAACTTAACAAATATTTGGAATCAAATATATAATGGTATCAATAGAGTTAATACAATTTTGGTTTCAGCAGATGCAATCACTGATCCAGCTTTTGCTAAAACACAATCTATTGGAGAAGCAAAGTTCTTGAGAGCTTTAATGTATTTTGATTTAATTAGAGTTTTTGGTGGAAGCGATCAAGGATTCACTAAGTCTGGTCGTGGTTTACCTATTAGAACAGTTCCTACTTTAAGTCCAACCGATGCTGATCCTATTTCATTATCTTCTGAAGCAGATGTTTGGAAATTAATCAATGACGATTTAGACTATGCTATAGCAAATCTTAAATCAAATGTGAATGGTCGTGCTACTGCCAATGCTGCTAAAGCTTTAAAAGCAAGAGCTGCTTTATATACTAAGGATTATGCCACAGCAGAATCTTTATCTACTGAGGTAATTGATGCTTTGAAAGGAACTGGTACTGGTTTAGTAAGTGATTACAGTTCATTATTTTTAAGTCAAAATACTAAACCAGAAAGTATCTTCGAACTTTCTTATGACATTAACAACACGAACTCTATTGCATTTTATTATTTCCCAACTTCTTTCGGTGGAAGAAATGAGATAGGTTCAAGTAATACTTTATTAACTGAGTCGACAGCTGACTTGCGTAGAGCAACCAATATACGCTTAATGGGTACCACTTATAAAACTTATAAATATTCAAGAATTAATGGTACGGATAATTTTATTATTATTCGTTTAGCAGAGTTATACTTAATTAGAGCAGAAGCAAGAGCCGCTAAAACTTCACCAAATTTAACCGGTGCTTTATCCGACTTAAATGTAATTAGATCAAGAGCAGGATTACCAGCTTCTACTACGTCAACTGCTTCTGGATTACTTAATGAAATTTATGCAGAAAATTATTGGGAATTTGCTCATGAGGGCCATGCATTTTTTGACTATAAAAGAACAGCTAGATTATCAACAGTTTTAACTGGATTTGCTCAATCAAACTCATACAAGGCTGTTTTACCAACACCTCAAAGAGAAATTATCAATAGTGCTGGTAAAATTACTCAGGTGTCAGGATATTAACATATTGTATAAATATTGAAATAAAAAAGGGGTAGTCCAAATGACTACCCCTTTTTTATTGCTAATAATATGAACTATTAAATCTCAAAATAATCAGATTTAAAATAAATCTACACTAAACACAATGAATGAATCTGATAGGATCATTTTAATTT
>CAZWTV010000124.1:0-4702 GCA_964637225.1 uncultured Sediminibacterium sp. | reverse complement strand
TCAATTCACACCAAAGCCTGTAGGTTTTGTGAATCAATTATTAACTAAGAAAAGTTTAAGAGAAATTATCGGTGACATTATTAAAATCACGGATGTTCCTACGACAGCTAAATTCTTGGATGATATTAAAACTTTAGGATTTAGAATGGCCTTCCGTGGTGGATTGTCTTTCAATGTAAACGATTTAGTGGTACCTGAAACAAGACAATCATTATTAGATGGCGCTAAAGTGGAAGTAGAAGAGGTTTGGGAAAACTATAATATGGGTTTAATTACCAATAACGAGCGTTACAACCAAGTAATTGATATTTGGAGCCGTGTCGATACACGTATTACTGAAACTTTAATTCGTGAAATGTCTACCGATAAGCAAGGATTCAATTCTGTATACATGATGTTGGATTCTGGTGCAAGAGGTAGTAAGACACAAGTAAAGCAATTAGTAGGCATACGTGGATTGATGGCAAAACCTCGTAAAAGTGGTAGCACTGGATCTGAGGTAATTGAAAATCCCATCTTATCTAATTTTAAAGGTGGATTAAACGTTCTTGATTATTTTATTTCTACACACGGTGCCCGTAAAGGTTTGGCCGATACAGCGTTAAAAACAGCTGACGCCGGTTACTTAACACGTCGTTTAGTAGATGTAGCTCAAGATGTGGTTATTACCGAAGAAGATTGTGGAACCTTACGTGGTATTGCTACAAGTGCATTAAAAGATAATGAAGATATCATTGAACCATTAGCAGATAGAATTGAGGGTCGTACTTCATTACATGATGTTTTCCATCCTTTAACCAATGAATTATTGGTAGCTGCAGGAGAAGAAATTACCATTGATGTTGCAAGAGCTATCGAAGACGCAGGTATTGAAACTGTAGATATTCGTTCTGTATTAACTTGCGAATCTAAGCGTGGAGTTTGTGTAAGTTGTTATGGTAGAAACTTAGCTACTGGTTATGTAACTCAAAAAGGAGATGCAGTAGGTATTATAGCTGCTCAATCTATTGGTGAGCCTGGTACACAGTTAACATTACGTACTTTCCACGTGGGTGGTGTTGCGGGTTCTTCCTCTGTGGAATCTAGCTTGAGTGCTAAGTTTGATGGTACCATTCAATTCGATGGTTTACGTACTGTAGATACTATTAATAATGAAGGCAATAAAGTAAAAGTGGTTATTGGACGTACTGGTGAAGTAAGAATTATGGATGTGAAGAATGATCGTTTATTAATAACCAATAACGTTCCTTACGGTGCGTTGTTAGCAGTGAAGGATGGTGCACAAGTGAAAAAAGGAGATGTTATTTGCACTTGGGATCCATTCAATAACGTAGTTGTTGCTGAGCAAAATGGTAAAATTAAATTTGAAAATATTATTGAAGGATTCACTTATCGTGATGAAGCAGATGAGCAAACGGGTCACCGCGAAAAAGTGGTTATTGAATCTAAGGATAAAACCAAAATTCCAACTATAGTATTAGAAGGAATTAAGGATAACAAAAATTATAACCTGCCAGTAGGATCACATATTGTGATTGAAGATGGAGCTGAAGTGAAATCGGGTCATGTATTAGTAAAAATTCCAAGAGTACTTGGAAAATTAAGAGATATCACTGGAGGTTTACCTCGTGTTACTGAATTATTTGAAGCACGTAACCCAGGTAACCCTGCTATTGTTTGTGAGATTGATGGTATTGTTACTTTTGGAAATATTAAACGTGGTAACAGAGAAATTATCGTAGAATCTAAAGATGGAATGGTAAAGAAATACTTAGTACCATTAACTCGCCAAATTTTAGTTCAGGACAGCGACTTTGTAAAAGCGGGTGCACCACTTTCCGATGGTCAAATTGCTCCAGCCGATATTTTATCTATTAGAGGTCCATTTGCTGTACAAGAATATGTGGTAAACGAAATTCAAGAAGTGTATCGTTTACAAGGTGTAAAAATCAATGATAAACACATTGAAGTTATTGTGCGTCAAATGATGAAGAAAGTAGAAATTGTTGATGCAGGAGATACTAAGTTCTTAGAAGAAGATTTAGAAGATCGCTTTGACTTTATTGAAGAGAACGATAGAATCTTTGATAAAAAAGTAGTTACGGAGGCAGGCGAAAGTGCTAAATTAAAAGCAGGACAAATTGTTACTGTACGTGAATTAAGAGAAGAGAATTCTATTTTACGTCGTTCTGATAAAAAGTTAGTGGAAGTGCGTGATGCAAAACCAGCCACTGCTCGTCCTGTATTATTGGGAATTACCAAAGCATCATTGGGAGTTCAAAGCTGGATATCTGCAGCTTCCTTCCAAGAAACTACCAAAGTATTAAGCCAAGCCGCTATACAAGGTAAAGTAGACTTAATGTTAGGATTAAAAGAGAACGTTATTACGGGTCATTTAATTCCTGCAGGTACAGGTCAAAAAGAATTCGAAAAATTAATCGTTGGTAGCAAAGAAGAATACGAAGTATTAGCTACAGCACGTGAAGCGATGAGCTTTGACGACGACGAATAATAACTAGTATACTATTTGTTAAAAAGCAGGATTAGGTAACTTTTCCTGCTTTTTTTATGTCTATTTATTTAGTAGTATTTATAATTTTGCCTATTTTTATGGGAGGGGGAAGTCTATTTTCTTTCTTCTAAAAATTTAAAAAATAGTAATGAAATCAAATACTTGGATATTTAATGCTGTATTAGCAGTTGCCGTTCTTATTTTGTATATTTTACATTTTAGTAGTGGGAATGCTCCAGTAAAAACTGCATCCACTGGTGGATTGAGCACCAAAGTAGCTTACTTTGAAATTGACTCCATACAAAATAGCTACGAGTTTTTCAAAGAAGTAAAATCGGCATTACAAGTAAAAGATATGGAAAATGCAAAAGAGTTAACCGCTTTAAAAAATGCTTTTGCAGCCAAATACCAGGATTTACAAAAAAATGGACGAAGTTTATCGCAGGCAGAAATAGCAAGTCGCCAACAAGAATTGGCTGCTTTAGAAAAAAATTATACTAATAAAGAACAGCAATTGTCTCAGGAATTACAAGAAGAAAGTTTTAAACGTTTACAAGAAGTAAAAAAGAAAATTGAAGCTTTTTTAGAAAAGTATAATAAGTATAAAGAATATGCATATATATTTTCAAGTAATGCCGATTTAATGTATTATAAAGACACGGCATATGATATCACATCAGATATTATAAAAGGGCTGAATTCGGAGTATGTTCCAAAAAAATAATTTAACTCAAATCCTTTTCAAAGCATCGAGAAGGATTTTTTATTTATATTAACACAGATATTATGTCAACAACTGAAAGCGCAGAATTTAAACCAAGATTAGGGGCTTTGGATGCCACTATGATTGTTGCTGGGGGGATGATTGGTTCAGGTATTTTTATTGTAAGTAGTGAAATAACAAGGTATGTGGGAAGTGCAGGTTGGTTAATTACCACTTGGTTAATTACTGGCTTTATGACAATTACCGCTGCTGTAAGCTATGGGGAGTTAAGTGCCATGTATCCAAAAGCAGGGGGTCAATATGTATATCTTCAAAAAGCCTATAATCCTTTAGTTGCTTTTTTATTTGGATGGAGTTTTTTTTCAGTCATTCAAACGGCTACCATTGCTGCAGTTGCAGTAGCATTTAGTAAGTTTACTGCCTATTTAATTCCAACAGTGGGAGAGAGTAATATTGTTGCAAATTTGGGATTTGTAAAAATTTCTGCTGCTCAAGTTTTGGCTATTTGTTTAATTTTATTTTTAACCTATACCAATACTAGAGGAGTGAAGGAATCGAAAATGATTCAAAACACATTTACATTTACAAAGCTAATTTCATTGTTTGGATTAATTATTGTTGGATTTTTATTTGCAAAACATAATTATTGGGACCTCAATTGGACAAATGCATTTGCAGCCAAGCAAAATATTACAACTACAGCTGCTGATGGCACTGTTAGCAATAGTTGGCTACCTGTTCAAGGTACCGCTTTAGTAGGACTCATGGCGGCAGCTATGGTGGGTTCTATTTTTAGTAGCGACTCATGGAATAATGTTACTTTTATTGCTGGTGAAATTAAAAATCCTCAAAGAAATATAGGGTTAAGTTTGTTTTTGGGAACCAGTATTGTTACGCTCATTTATATTAGTGCAAATTTGATGTATTTATATGTTCTTCCATTAAATGATATGGCTTTTGCAGAAAATGATAGAGTTGCTATTACTGCAGCCAATGCTGTTTTGGGGAATATAGGTACAATAGTAATTGCTGTTATGATTATGGTATCTACTTTTGGTTGTAATAATGGTTTAATATTAGCAGGCTCTAGGGTTTATTACACCATGGCTAAAGATGGGTTATTCTTTAAAAAAGCAGGTAACTTAAATAAAAATGAAGTACCCGCCTATGGTTTGTGGATACAAGCTTTAGTGGCCAGCTTGTTATGTTTGAGTGGAAAATATGGCGACTTATTAACTATGGTATCTTTCATTGTTGTAATATTTTATGTACTCACTATTATTGGAATTTTTATTTTAAGAAAAAAAGAACCTAATTTGCCCCGACCTTATAAAGCTTTTGGCTATCCCTTCTTGCCGGCCATATATATTGTAATGGCTTCTATTTTTTGTATTGGTCTGGTATATACAAAACCATTCTATTCTTTATGGGGTTTGGTAATTACACTCATAGGCATACCTTTGTAT
>CAZWTV010000123.1:0-4748 GCA_964637225.1 uncultured Sediminibacterium sp. | reverse complement strand
AATCCACCCTATCCCATGGCAGTTTCAAAACTTGAGTATATCTGGCTAGATGGTTATAAGCCAACTCAATCTTTAAGAAGTAAAACAAAAATTGAAAAGAATTTCAGTGGCAAACTTGCAGACTGTGATGTTTGGTCTTTTGATGGATCTTCCACAGAACAAGCCCCCGGAGGTTCAAGCGACTGTTTATTAAAACCAGTTTTTATTTGTAAAGACCCAGGTCGTAAAGAGGCTTATTTAGTAATGTGTGAAGTATTAAGTTCCAACGGTACTCCACACCCCTCTAATGGAAGAGCTACCATTGATGATGATGATAATGATTTCTGGTTTGGATTTGAACAAGAATATTTTCTATGGAATCCAGCAACCAACAAACCACTAGGTTTTCCTGAAGGAGGTTATCCAGGACCACAAGGACCTTACTATTGCTCAGTAGGCGCTAACAATGCTTTTGGAAGAAATATAGTTGAAGAACATTTAGATGCATGTATAGAAGCAGGTCTAAACATTGAAGGAATAAATGCTGAAGTAGCTGCAGGACAATGGGAGTTTCAAATTTTCTCAAAAGGTGCTAAAGATGCAGGAGATCAAATTTGGATTGCGCGTTATTTATTAGAAAGAATAGGAGAAAATTATGGAGTGTCTATAAACTGGCATTGTAAACCATTGGGAAGTTTAGATTGGAATGGATCAGGAATGCACGCCAATTTCTCTAATACCACTTTGAGAACTTGTGGTAAGAAAGAAGTTTATGAAACTATTTGCGAAGCTTTCCGTCCAGTAGTGAAAGAACATATTGAAGTTTATGGTGCTGATAATCACTTGAGATTAACTGGCAAACACGAAACAGCTAGCATACATGACTTTTCATTTGGTGTTTCAGATAGAGGAGCAAGTATTCGTATTCCAATTGGTGCAGTTGAAAAAGGATGGAAGGGATGGTTAGAAGATCGTAGACCTAATTCCGCTGCAGATCCATATAAAGTGGCTGCAAGAATTATTAAAACTGTGAAAACAGCTAAAATTTAATCAATAAGAATATTTCATATATCCCCCCATTTTTTACTTGAATCCCCCAAAAAATTGGGGGATTTTTTGTTGATTACTCCTACATCAGACCAACTTAAATGCTATTAACTTTGACCTATTGTCAAATATAAAAAAATCAATATGTCTTTAAGATTTGATGCTATTAATCATGTTAGTCATGATAGATCTAATAACACAGGTGTTCAAACTCAAAAAATTACAGCCATTTTTGGGGAATATGTTTTTAATGTTAAAACTGCTAGAGAATATTTAAGCGATGAAGCCTATAAAAGTTTAGTGAACAGCATTAAAGGAGCCAAAAAAATTGATCGTGCAGTAGCAGGACAAATTGCAACAGGTATTCGTGCTTGGGCTGAGTCTAAAGGAGTTACCCATTTTACACATTGGTTCCAACCCTTGACAGGTACCACTGCCGAAAAACATGATTCTTTTTTTACTTTAAAATCGGATGGTACTGCTATCGAGGAATTTGATGGAGCAGCATTAATACAACAAGAACCAGATGCCTCAAGTTTTCCAAGTGGTGGTTTAAGAGCTACTTTTGAAGCAAGAGGTTATACCGCTTGGGACCCTTCTTCTCCTCCCTTTATTATAGAAATTGGCAATGGTAAAACATTGTGTGTGCCTACCATCTTTGTTTCCTATACAGGTGAATCATTAGATTATAAAGCACCCTTAATGAAAGCTACAGAGGCCTTGAATAAAGCAGCAGTAACTGTTTGTAATTTATTTGATAAAAATGTAAGTAAAGTAACGCCTACATTAGGTTGGGAGCAAGAATATTTTGTAATTGACGAAGCACTTGTCAATGCAAGACCAGATTTAGTACAATGCGGAAGAACTGTTTTTGGCGCTGCTCCTGCTAAAGGACAACAATTAGAAGACCATTATTTTGGTTCCATACCTGAAAGAGTATATGCTTTTATGCGTGACTATGAAAACGAATCTTATAAATTAGGTATTCCTTTAAGAACAAGACATAATGAAGTAGCCCCAGCGCAATTTGAGTGTGCTCCCATTTTTGAAGAAGTAAATATTGCCGTGGATCATAATATTTTATTAATGGATGTTATGAGTAGAGTTGCTAAGAGACATCATTTGGTTGTTCTACTTCACGAAAAACCCTTTGCAGGAATCAATGGAAGTGGTAAACATAATAACTGGAGTTTAGCAACTGATACTGGCGTGAATTTACTAGCTCCTGGTAAAACTCCTAAAACAAATTTAATGTTCTTGACATTCTTTGTCAATACCATTAAAGCAGTGCACGATTATGCCGATATATTAAGAGCTTCTATTGCTTCAGCATCGAATGACTTTAGATTAGGCGCAAATGAAGCTCCACCTGCGATCATTTCTGTATTTGTAGGTGATTATTTGACAAAAGTACTAAACGATGTAGAAAGCCGTGTAGGTACTAAATTTGACGAGCAAGATGAAGCCATATTAAAGTTGGATTTACATCGTAGTATTCCTGAATTGTTACTTGACAACACCGATCGTAATCGCACTTCTCCTTTCGCATTTACAGGAAATAAATTTGAATTTCGTGCAGTAGGTTCCACAGCAAACTGCGGTCATCCCATGACAGTTTTAAATACCATAGTAGCAGATACCTTAAATAAATTTGCAGCGGAAGTAGAAAGCTTGACTGAGAAAGGTGATAAAAAAGAAATTGCTATAATGCAAGTCATTCAAAAGTATATTGTATCAAGTAAGAAAATATTATTTGAGGGAGATGGTTATAGCGATGAATGGCATAAAGAAGCTGAAAAGAGAGGTTTGCCTAATTTGAAAACAACTCCCATTGCACTGGATGCCATGGTATCAGAAAAAGCAAAAAAGTTATTTAAAGAAAATAATATTTATTCTCATAGTGAATTAGAGGCGCGTTATGAAATTGAATTAGAAAAGTACATTAAGAAAGTTCAAATAGAAGCGCGTATTATGGGAGATTTAGCTACCAATCATATTATACCTGCTGCATTAAAATATCAAAATGAATTATTGAAAAATGTGAATTTACTTAGAGAAGCCTCCTTACCTGAAAAATTATATAAAGGACAATTGGCATTATTAAAAGATGTAAGTACTCATATACAACAGGTGTATGACAACGTTGACGCTATGGTAGAAGCAAGAAAAGTAGCTAATAACATAAATAACTCAAGAGAAAAAGCGATTACTTATGAAGCAAAAGTAAAGGCTCAGTATTTTGATAAAATACGCTACCATGTTGATAAATTAGAACAATTGGTCGATGATGAGTTATGGACACTTCCAAAATATAGAGAATTATTATTCTTACGTTAATTAAAAGTAATACCCCCTTAGCGATAGAATAATTTACTTCATCTTAAAAGTTTCGAGGAATTTTGTTGTGAAATTTCCTTTTCTGAAATCTTCATTCTGCATTAATTGTAAATGAAAAGGAATAGTTGTTTTCACTCCTTCAATGACATATTCACTCAAAGCACGATACATAGTATTAATAGCTTCTTCGCGTGTTTGCGCCACAGTAATTAATTTACCAATCATAGAGTCATAATAAGGCGGAATCACATAACCGGCATACACATGACTATCGACACGAACACCATGACCACCTGGTGTATGAAGTACTGTAATTTTTCCAGGAGAAGGTCTGAAATCGTTATAGGGATCTTCTGCATTTATACGACATTCTATGGCATGCAATTGTGGTTCATAGTTTTTGCCTGAAATTTTTTCTCCTGCTGCAATTTTAATTTGCTCTTTAATTAAATCATAACTAACTACTTCTTCAGTTACACAGTGTTCCACTTGAATGCGTGTATTCATCTCCATGAAATAGAAATTACGATGCTTGTCTACTAAAAATTCTATAGTACCTACACTTTCATAATTAATGGCAGCAGCAGCTTTTATGGCAGCCTCTCCCATTTTTTTACGCAACTCAGGAGTCATAAAAGGAGAAGGCGACTCTTCCACTAATTTTTGATGTCTTCTTTGAATGGAACAATCACGCTCACTCAAATGACACACATTACCATATTGGTCACCTGCCACTTGAATTTCAATATGCCTTGGCTCTTCCACGAATTTCTCCATGTATAAACCATCGTTTTTAAAACTAGCCCCCGCTTCCATTTTAGCAGTACTAAATGCTTTTTCAATTTCTGTTTCATTCCACACTACTCTCATTCCTTTTCCACCTCCCCCTGCAGTAGCTTTGATAATTACAGGATATCCAATTTCTTTCGCTAATTTTTTTGCTGCTTCCACATTTTCTAATAACCCTTCTCCACCAGGTACAACAGGAACACCTGCTCTAATCATAGTTTCTTTAGCAGTGATTTTATCCCCCATACTATTAATCATATCGGGAGTAGGTCCAATAAATTTAATACCATGATCGGCACAAATTTGAGCAAACTTTGCATTCTCCGCTAAAAAACCATATCCAGGATGCACCGCATCTGCATTGGTAATTTCACAAGCCGCCATGATATGAGGAATATTTAAATAGGACTCTTGACCTTTTGGGCCACCAATACAAACTGCTTCATCTGCAAACTTTACATGTAAACTATCTTTATCTGCAGTGGAATACACAGCCACTGTTTTAATACCCATTTCTCTACAAGTTCTAATGATACGTAAAGCAATTTCGCCACGATTGGCTATCAATATCTTTTTAAACATTTTTCTGAATTAAA
>CAZWTV010000122.1:0-4781 GCA_964637225.1 uncultured Sediminibacterium sp. | reverse complement strand
GCTGGCTTTATAGCTTTTGTAATAGGGGCTTCTTATTTTAATAAAAAAATGCCAGCGTATAAATGGTATGAATTGGCTTCAAAAATAAATAAACCTATTATTTTAATAGGAGGTAAGCAAGATATAGAAATGGCTCATACTATTGCTCAAGCTGTACCCCATAGTATTTATAATGCTGTTGGCAAATTTGATTTAAAAGAGTCTGCAAGTATTATTGAAAGAGCCACAGCGGTAGTTTCACATGATACAGGTTTTTTACATATTGCAGCAGCTTTTAAAAAACCTACCATTACTATTTGGGGTGCCACTAGTCCACAATTACAATTTGAAGCATATTATCCCAAGCAGTCTACTACACTTCATTTTAATTCTATGGTGTTGGGTTTACATTGTCAGCCTTGTTCGAAGCAAGGTAATTACACATGTCCTAGGGGGCATTTTGCATGTATGCATTTACAAAATATGGATAAGATACATGAAAAAATAAAAAGCCTTTCTGTTAATAGCTAAAAGGCTTTTTTATTGCAAAAAATTATTTTTATAATGTTTTTAAAACATCATTCATACTTCTTACTGCGTCAGCGCTTTTATTGAAAGCGGCTTGTTCATCTTCAGATAAATCCATAGATACAATTTTCTCCCAGCCATTTTTGCCTATCACTACTGGTACTCCTAAGCAAATATCCTTTTGACCATATTCGCCATTTAGACTTACGCAACACGTGAATAATTTTTTCTCATCTCTAACAATGCTTTCTACCAAAGCTGCTCCAGCAGCACCTGGTGCATACCATGCAGAAGTGCCTAATAATTTAGTAAGGGTTGCGCCCCCTACCATAGTATCGTTTATAATTTTATCTTGAGCGGCTGTATCTAAAAATTTAGTAACAGGAATACTATTCCAAGTTGCATGTTTTATTAAAGGAATCATAGTAGTGTCACCGTGTCCACCCACTACTATTGCATTTAGGTCTGCAGGGCTACATTGCAAAGCAAGGCTTAATTGATATTTAAAACGAGCGCTGTCTAAAGTACCACCCATACCTATAATTCTATTTTTTGGTAAACCGGTAGACTGCAAAGCCAAGTAAGTCATAGTATCCATAGGATTACTAATAACAATGATTATTGCATTGGGAGAATATTTTAAAATATTTTCACAAACTCCTTTTACTATCCCTGCGTTGGTTCCAATTAATTCCTCACGAGTCATTCCAGGTTTACGAGGCAAGCCTGATGTTATTACTACTACATCAGAGTTTGCGGTTTTACTGTAGTCATTGGTTGAACCTGAAATTTTGGTGTCAAATCCCAATAAAGCTGCAGTTTGCATCATATCCTGAGCTTTCCCTTCTGCAAAGCCTTCTTTAATGTCTAATAAGACCAGTTCTTGCGCTAATTCTTTTCGAGCAATATTGTCTGCACAAGTGGCACCCACTGCACCTGCACCCACTACCGTAACTTTCATATAATGTAATTTTTAATTATGTTTTAAATTTTTACGCTGCAAATTTAGTTATTTACTTTCTATTATTTTAATCAATTCGAAAACATCGGCTCCTTGTTCATAAACTTTTAATAAAATACCCTTTTGATATAATGCAACAAAGGGCGTCATTCTAGGACGGTAAAAAGTGGGAAGGGTGAAATTTGGGTCACGACCAATGATGACATTAGGTTTATCTACTAAATTAAACTTTACAGCAAATTTTTTGATCGATTCCATGTCTCTATAACTATCCCATATAAATAGTACATTCTTAAACTTATCTGCATATTTGTTTATTTCTCCCGCCTCTTTTTCGCAATGGGGACAGTCGGGGCTAAATATGATTATGCAGGTAAAAGCATATTTTGGCATTTGTTTATTAGTAATTTCTTTGCCATCAATGGAGGTGATAGAAAAAGGGGGAATTTTATTATCCTTCAAATAAGGAGCACTCGGATCTGTATTTGTTTGTGCTTGTAACAGTGTTATAAAAGCAAAACTTAGTAAGACTGACAATACATATTTCATAAAGTAAATTTAATTTTTGTGAGTAGGGTGGGTTTGCATTCTCATTGCCTTAGCATCTTGTAAAAAATCAGAGGCAAAAATAAAATTATTCAATAATTTATTTTGACTGTAAATAATGTCTTTATTGGAACCTTCCCATTCTTTTTTTCCTTGATGCAAGTAAATAATATGGTTGCCAATTTCCATTACACTATTCATATCGTGGGTAACCACAACAGTGGTAATATTAAATTCAGCAGTGAGCTCATATATTAATTTATCAATAACCATAGAAGTTTGAGGGTCTAACCCAGAATTGGGTTCATCACAGAATAAATATTGGGGTTTCATTACCAAAGCACGGGCCAATCCAACTCTTTTTTTCATTCCCCCACTTAATTCAGCTGGAAATTTGTGGTTCGCTCCTTCTAACTGCACCCTGGCTAAAATTTCATTTACTTTTATTAATTTCTCAGAGTTAGTTAATGAAGAAAACATATCTAGAGGAAATTTTACATTGTCTTCTACTGTCATAGAGTCAAACAAAGCATTTCCTTGAAAAAGCATTCCAATATTTTTTCTTAATTCTTTTTTCTGTTCTTTATCCATTGAAGAGAAGTGGATATTATTGAATAAAATTTCACCTTGATCTGCTTTTAATAAATCTACGATACATTTTACAAGTACAGTCTTGCCGCTTCCACTAGCACCAATGATTAAGTTGCATATTCCTGTTTTGAATTCCCCACTAATGCCATCTAGAATAATTCTATCTCCAAATTTTTTGCTAATATTTTGTATTTCAATCATAAAATTTAGCTTAAAGGTGTTTGTAAGCTTAATAAATCATCAAAAGTATCAGCCCTGCTAATTAAACTAGCTTTTCCATCTTTGAATAAAACTTGGGCAGGCTTATATCTTGCATTATAATTGCTAGACATCTCATAACCATAAGCACCTGCGTTGAAAAAAACTAAGTAGTCTCCTTCCTCAATTTTAGCAATGGGGCGGTCCCAAGCAAAAGTGTCGGTTTCACAAATATTACCCACTACAGCATATTTTTTTAATTCTTTGTTTGGAGCGCTACTATTTACAATATGGTGGTAAGCATCGTAAAACATAGGTCTTATTAAATGATTTAAACCACTATTCACACCAGCAAACTCTATCTCTCCCGATTTTTTTAAAACATTTACTTGGGTAATAAAATATCCTGACTCACTTACTAAATACTTTCCAGGTTCAAACCAAGCAATGAGCTTACGTCCCATGGAAGCTGAAAGTCTTTCCATAATTTTATTAACTTCTGCTCCTAATAAAGCAATATCAGTTCCTTTTTCCTCTGGATGGTAGGGAACTTTGAATCCGCCACCAAAATCTAAAATTTGTACAGTGGGAAAATCGGGCAATAAGGATTCAAAAACACTTGCAGACTGTAAAAATACTTCTACGTCTTTAATTTCACTACCTGTGTGAATATGTAATGCCCTTATAGGAATATTATATTTTGATTGAATATTTTTAATTGCATCTTTCTCTATAAAAGGGATACCAAACTTACTTTTATTATGTCCCGTAGAAATTTTTAAATTTCCTCCAGCCATAATATCCGGTCTAATTCTAATTCCTACTGGATATCTTGATCCGAAAGCTGCTCCAAATTTTTCCAAATTAGAAAGACTGTCTATGTTAACATGCACGCCTAAGTTAACTGCTTCTTTAATTTCTTCAAATGATACACTGTTGCTTGTATATAATATATTTTCAGATTCAAAACCTACATGCTTTGCTAATTTAACTTCATTGATGGAGCTACAATCAATATTGCAACCCGCATTTTTGATAAGTTTTAAAATGTGAATATTGGTAAGTGCTTTACATGCATAAAAAAATCGTGTAGAGTTGGAAGAAAAATGAGTCAATAAATTTTGATATTGGCTTTCAATTTTTTCACCGTGGTATACATATAGTGGTGTGCCAAACTGGTCAGCAGCATTATTTAATTGATCAAAAGTTAAACTCGTTTTCATTGTACGAAGATACAATCAGAACTAGGTTTAGTCGAAATATCAACGGTATAATTTTGAAAAAAAGATAGGAATGAGAATGGGCCCTTATTTCTATTCTGTGAATTCGGGGTCTTTGCCTTCTGTTTGTTCTGTTATACTAGTATCGGTAAAGTCTTCAGGTTTGATGACAGTAGCTTCTACTAACTGCTCTGCTAAAACTTCTTTGATTTTTGGTAAATCGTCTGTTGAATTGATGCCAAAATAATCCATGAAATTTTTAGAGGTAGAGTATAACAAAGGTTTGCCAGGCAAATGCTCGCTGCGCCCACTAATTATTATTAATTCCTTTTCTAATAATTTTTGAATTGAATAGTCGCTGTTCACTCCACGAATAGCTTCTACTTCACCCTTGGTAATGGGTTGTTTGTATGCAATGATGGCTAGAGACTCTAATGCAGCATTTGATAAACGCTTTAAAAATTTATCTCCATTTAATTGAGCAATGGTTTTATGGAATTCGGGTTTGGTTAAAAACTGCCAACCGCCACCACTTTGTTTTAATTCAAAAGGATAAAATTCAGTACTATATTTTTCTTGAATACCTTCAAGTGCACTTTCCACTTGATCCAAGCTAATACGCTCTTCTAAAAATCCAAAAGCGTTATTAATAAGTTCAGTAATGTCGTTTGCATTCAATGCTTTTTCACTTGCAAAAATAAGTGCTTCAATATGAGGTATAATTTGGCTAATTTCCATAGTGGTTGGGTCTTAACCGT
>CAZWTV010000121.1:0-4860 GCA_964637225.1 uncultured Sediminibacterium sp. | reverse complement strand
AATACATACAATGTTAAATTTATTCCCCTGAATATCAATATAATATAAATTATTCAAAATCAGTAATTAAAGATAAAAATTGGAATGCTGAATGGGAGTCAAACTTTCAACCAGTTAGGGTTGGAAATTTTGTGGGTATTAGAGCCAATTTTCATCCTCATTTTAATCCAAAACCAGCTTTTGAAATTGAGATAACGCCTAAAATGAGTTTTGGAACAGGGCATCATCCTACCACTTTTTCAATCATTGAATTAATGGAGGGAATTAATTTTAAAGCTAAGGCGGTATACGACTTTGGAACAGGTACTGGGATTCTAGCTATTCTAGCTGAAAAATTAGGCGCTCATTCCGTACTTGCAGTAGACAATGATGATTGGTGTATCGAAAATTCCCTTGAAAATATACAAAGAAATGATTCTCATAACATTAGAATTGAAAAAGTAGTATCTGCCCATCAAAATGAACAATTTGATATTGTTATCGCCAATGTAAATAGACATATAATTGAGGCAAATTTTACAGCCTTAACTGAAGTGGCAGCATCCAAGTCGTTTTTACTATTGAGTGGGATATTAATTGAGGATCAATTAGATATATTAAATTTAGCCCATGAAAATGGGTGGAAATTACAAAAATCCAAGACCTTGGATGGCTGGTTAAGCCTATTGTTAACAAATCATTAATTCTTTTCGTCGTATCTTTGACATTCTAGAATTTTCAAATATGACTGAAATATTACTAATCATTTTAGCCTATATCATTGGATCTATTCCCACTGCTGTTTGGGTAAGTAAATCTGTTTTTGGGATTGATATAAGAGATTATGGAAGTGGAAATGCAGGGGCTACTAATACCTTTAGAGTGCTGGGCTCAAAATGGGGTAGTTTTGTTATGTTCATAGATGTTATCAAAGGGGTTATTGCTACTTCCTTATATCTTTTAATTCCATATTATACTACTAATGAACTCGCAAGAACCAACTTTATGATTGCTCTTGGAATGGTAGCAGTTTTAGGTCATATCTTTCCCATTTTTGCCAATTTTAGGGGCGGAAAAGGGGTGGCAACTTTGTTAGGAATGGCCTTAGCTATTCAACCCTTAGTAGCTTTGTTATGCTTGGTAGTGTTCCTAATTACTTTGTTATCTACTCGTTTTGTATCATTGAGTTCTATGTTAGCTGGGGTAGCATTTATGGTATTAATCCTTTTTATTTTTAATGAAAAGGAGACTTTGTATCGTCTTTTTGCTATTGTGGTAGCTTTTATGGTGGTTATAACACATCAAAAAAATATCACCAGACTTATAAAAGGTACCGAAAATAAAGTACCTATTTTCAAAAATAGATCCAGAAGAAGCCTCAAATAATTAATTACTTATCAATTAGTTATAACATTTTATTTGTTTTGTACTTCAAAAAAAGTAGAATTTCGTAATTTTGTCCTTCCTTAAAACTTAAACTATGTCAGGAAATCTGAACATTTTAGAGAAATTGCAATTAAAAGATGAGAAAAATATCTTGATTCAAGGTTTGCCCTCTTCTGTAGAAAAGCAATTTGCTAAGCTTTCATACAACAAAAACCTGACCCCATTACTCAAGACCAGAAAAATTGATTTCGCTCTCATTTTTGCTATTAACCAATTACAATTAAACAACATTTTGAAGGAAGTTTTTTCAGCGCTACACACAGATAGTAAATTGTGGATAGCTTATCCCAAAACAACTTCAAAAATAGTTTCAGACCTCAATAGGGATGCTAGTTGGGAAATCTTATCAAAAAATGATTTTGAAGCTGTTAGACAAGTTACTTTAGATCATGTTTGGACTGCTATGCGTTTTAAGAAAATAGATCAAATTCCTAATAGAAATAGAACTTTTGTGGAATTCAAAGCTGCCAATATTAAAGTTGATGATTTTGAAAAAAGATTGATTGCCTTACCCATAGAGTTAGATAAATTATTTGCTGCACACGAAGAAGCAAGAGAGTTTTTTACTTCTTTATCTATTTTACATCAAAAAGAATATTTGAGTTGGATTCAAGGAGCTAAAAAAGAAGAAACCAAACAAAAACGTTTGGAAGCCACTTTAGAAAAATTATTAGCAGGGAAAAATAGTCCCTCAGAAAAATAGGCTACCCCATTTCGGTGCTTACTTGATAATGACTGTTCCAATTCCTTTTGTTAAATCACGTTCCACTTCTTTCAAGTGCTTGTGTATTTGAAGAAGTTGCAATTGTTCTTTGTCGGATGCTGTTTCCATGTCCAATTGATTTTGAGAGATCATTTTTTTTACTTTTCTTAATTTAAAGTAAAGCAAACTAATTTCAACTTCTTGAATAATATCTTTCACTTCTTCACGTTGGGGCTTACCTAATTTTTCATTCCACCTCTGACTTAATTCGTGATCGGGTTCTAATAAACTTACTACCCATTTTTGTACTTTTTCATCCTCATGGTATTGAAGCGTTTTCCCATTAGGGGATTTGCCTTCTTGAAGCCATTGCTTATAGGTCTCCACCAAGTAAATCATATCTTCATTTTCAAAGGGAAAACTTTCAATTTCATCAAATATCCATTGAGCAATTAATTTATTGTCTTTGGAGGGTTCCATCCCATACTCTATAATTAGTTTTACTAAATTCTTTTCATGAACTAAATCATTATTAGTAAAAAAATCTGTATTTGAAAGAGATTCCGATTCCTTTGAAAGGCTGGGCATTAATATAGCAGCTTCATCAAAAGACATCTTCTTTTCTTCTTTTACAATTTTATCTCGCTTAAACTTATTGACAAGTTGAGTTAACCCAGATTCATCAATACGAAGCAGAGAAGCGCACTTTTTTACATATTCCTGTAACTTGGTAAAATCTTCTGGTTTATTAATTTTACTTAACGTCTCTGCTATTTGATTGACCAATGTATTTTTCTTATTTACATCTCCGCCTATTTCTTTTAACTGTACTTCTAATTGAAAAAGAACAAAATCTTTTTTTGCCATTTGCACAAACTCTCTGAAAGCATCGGGACCTACTTTATTGACATAACTATCCGGGTCTTCGTTTTCAGGAATTAAAACCAGTTGTACATGCAGGCCTTCTTCCAAAGCCATATCTAATCCTCGTAAAGCGGCTTTCACGCCTGCAGTGTCGCCATCATAAATAATGGTAAGATTTTGAGTATACTTTTTTATTAATCTTAATTGGTCTATGGTTAAAGAAGTGCCTCCACTGGCAACCACGTTTTCAATACCTGCTTGGTGTAAACTTACTACATCGGTATAACCCTCCACCAGTAAACATTCATTTAATTTATCGATGGCAGTTCTGGCAAAATAAGATCCATATAGGATTTTACTTTTGACATAAATATCATTCTCTGGGGAATTAATGTATTTAGGAGATTTATCATTCTTTGCAATTTGTCTCGCACCAAATCCAATAATTTTTCCTGTAGTATTATGAATTGGAAATATGATACGATCTCTATAATTATCTTGCCATTCACCATTACGTTCCACTACTAAACCTGTTTTGGCAAATAATTCTGTGTTAAATTGATTTTGAATAAGGGCCTTGGCTAAACTATCTTTTTCACTCGGGTTATAGCCAATTTTAAATTTTTCAACAATGGGTTTTAAAAAACCTCTATGTTGCATGTAACTTTGTGCGATAGTTTTACCAGCATCTGTTTCCCAGTATTGCTTTGTAAAAAAATCCATCGCAAAATTATTAATGGCGTATAAGCTATCTGCTACTTGTTGCGCTAACTTTTGGGCAGGGCTAGTTTGCGTTTCTTCAATTTCAATATTATACCTAGCCGCCAACCATTTCAAGGATTCCACATAACTATACTTCTCATGCTCCATTAAAAAAGTAATCGTATTTCCACTTTTACCACATCCAAAACATTTGTAAATTTCTTTGGCAGGAGAAACGGTAAAAGAAGGTGTTTTTTCGTTATGAAATGGGCAGTTGCCAATATAGTTGGTACCTCTTTTTTTCAACTTTACAAACTCACCCACTACATCAATAATGTCAATTCTTTGTGTAATTTGTTGTATAGTTTGAGGACTAATCATGACGGCGAAAATAACTAATCTTAGGAGAAAATTGGTCTAATCTTGGCTTGAAAACTCTATATCCTCACTATCCAATAATTCCCTTTCCATTTCCTCCATTTGCACAATGTCCCAAGCCTCTGATTCTGTGGGTGTAATATTCAAAAGTGCAGCATATTCTGTCAAATCTAAGGTATCCTGAAGGCTATTTGACAGGCAACAAATGACAAATGAGGTATTATTTTCATAGAAACTAGCTTGGTCCTCTGCTATTTGGCTAATGATAGGTAATTCCCAATGGGTTACTTGGCTTAGGTTTAATATTAGGTTTTTGGGAGATGCGGCACCTAATTTTGCTGTAATTTGGCCTAATTCTGGCACGAGATTTGAATTAAGATTACTCTCGAGAATAGTAAGAACCGTAAATTTCTCTTTGGCTTCGGTTTTGTATTGCATATTGACTTTTAATAAAAGGTTGATAAACAAGTAATACTTAATATACTTTAGGTCAAAAATATTCGTTATTCTTGTAACAGCTCGAATTTAATTTATGGATAATAATTTTTCAACACAAGTTAAGGAAATCATCTCTTATAGCCGTGAAGAGGCTTTGAGATTAGGTAATGACTTTATAGGAGCTGAGCATTTAATGCTAGGCCTTATAAGAGACCAGGAAAATACTGCGATAAAGGTATTGAAGCAGTTGAATATAAATTTAGCAGAACTAAGAAAAGAAATAGAATTAGCTGTTAAGGATAAGTCGCGTAAGAATGTAGCGAACATTAATAGTTTGCCATTAACCAAGC
>CAZWTV010000120.1:0-4953 GCA_964637225.1 uncultured Sediminibacterium sp. | reverse complement strand
ATATATTTTTTAGGTGCCTAAATTACTAAATATAAAGTGATTTTGATGCACAAGATTCATTTTTCTATTTATATTTATTGGAGCGAATTATATGTATGAATCAAGAGGTAAATAAGTATATAAATACTCTAAAAAATTGGCAAGTCGCCATAAAAAATTTAAGGGCTATTTTACTTGAATTTCCACTCACTGAGGAATTTAAATGGGGAAAACCTTGTTACGCTTATGAAAATACAAATGTGATTATTATTCACGGCTTTAAAGAATATTGTGGTTTATTATTTTTTAAAGGAGCTTTATTAAGTGATAAAAAAGGTTTATTAATAAAGCCAGGCGAGAATACACAAGGAGGTAGGCTTTTAAAATTTAAAAATGAACAAGAAATTATTAAATTAAAATCTATCATTAAATCATATATTAAAGAGACCATTGAAAACGAAAAAGCTGGTCTAAAATTAGATGCTTTTAAAAATAAAATTGAAACTCCGAATGAGCTCCTTGTAGAATTTAAAAAGAACCCAGCATTCAAAAATGCATTCAATGCATTAACACCTGGTAGGCAAAGAGCTTATAATATTTTCTTTTCAGCAGCCAAACAATCAAACACTAGGTTTTCTAGAATAGAAAAATTTAAAAAACAAATATTGAATGGGATGGGCATGAATGACTGCACTTGCGGTTTATCAAAAAGAATGCCCTATTGTGATGGCTCTCATAAACAATTGAAATAAGCTGTTTTGATGAAATTAATTTATTGATTATATTTATAGATCTTCAAATACTATTAGTTTTAATACTTAAATATAAACTTTTACTTATGAAAAATGATACCGCAAATTCAAGAAGAAAATTCTTGCAACAAATTGGTGCCACTAGTTTATTAGCAGCTGCCTCTCCCTTTTCATCATTGGCAGCCAGCAAAAATGCTGAAGAGCGAATTTTAACCTATAGTCGTAAAATTACATCTAATGATAAAATTCGTGTTGGAGTAATTGGATATGGAGTGCAAGGTCATTTTGATTTAAGAACTGCTCTAAAAGTTCCTGGGGTAGAGTTAGCAGGTATTTGTGATTTATACAATGGTAGATTAGAAAATGCTAAAGAACAATTTGGTAAAGAATTATATACCACCAACAACTATAAAGATTTACTTAATAAAAAAGATATTGATGCAGTGCTAATATGTACTACCGATGTTTGGCATGCGCGTATTGCATTAGATGCATTAGCAAAAGGCAAGCATGTTTATTGTGAAAAACCAATGGTATATAAAATTAGTGAAGGTTACCCTGTAATAGAAGCTGCTAAAAAATCGGGGAAAGTATTTCAAGTGGGTAGCCAGAGAGTAAGTAGTATTGGCTATGCAAAAGCAAAAGAATTATTAGCAGCGGGTGAAATTGGAGAACTAAATATGGTGAATGCGGTATACGATAGACAAAGCTCCATTGGTGCCTGGGAATATACTATACCTAAAGATGCCAATGCCATGACTACACATTGGGATATATTTATTGAGGCTACAGAAAAAATGCAATTTGATGCCAAGAAATTTTTCTGGTGGAGAGCATTTAAAGAAGTAGGTACGGGAGTGGCAGGTGATTTATTTATTCATTTATTGAGTGGCTCACATTTTATTACTAATTCAAAAGGTCCAGAAAGTATTTACAGCACAGGGCAATTTAGTTATTGGAAAGATGGTAGAAATATGCCAGATGTAATGTCGGGTGTATTACAATATCCCAAAACAAAAGAGCATGCTGCATTCTTAATGACATTACAAGTAAATTTTATTAGTGGTACGGGAGGGCAAGAAATTATAAGACTGGTTGGATCTGAGGGTGTAATTGAAGTAAATGGAAATAATATAACTGTAAAACATAGCTTAATGCCTGAAGCTCCTGGATTTGGTGGCTATGATTCTTTATTTACATTTTCAAAAAGCATGCAAGAAGAAATGCAAAAAGACTATGATGCAAAATGGACTATGGATCAAAGAAAAAAGAAAACTAAAGAGGATATTTTATTTAAAGCCCCTATGGGATATGACGATCATTTAGATCATTTTACTAATTTCTTTGACTCTGTAAGAAATGGAAAACCAGTGGTGGAAGATGCCGAATTTGGTTTCAGAGCTGCTGCCCCCGCATTGTCTTGTAACGAAAGTTATTTTAGTAAAAAAATTATTCACTGGGATCCCATTCATATGAAGTTGAAATAAACTACTGATGAAGAAGAAAATACTAGTAGGCTTGCTACTACTTGTATATATTATTATCTTATTTAAGATTTTAGTATTAAAAGAAGTACCTATTGTTAGAGTGGGAAATATGTTATTCAATTTTGGCGGTACACAAAATGGTCCATCTAACTTAATTCCTTTTAAATCTATTTTACCTTATTTACTTGGTAAAAATGGTTTTTTAATTGCAATATTAAATATTGGTGGAAATATTGTTTTATTCATTCCAATAGGTCTTTTGCTACCAATTGTTTTTTCTAAAATAAGATGGATCAAAATTTTATTCGTAGCATTTGCTAGCGGTTTATGCGTGGAAAGCATACAAGCAATTTTACACATTGGAATTTTTGATATAGACGATGTGCTTTTAAATGGCTTGGGAGTTATCATTGGCTATTGGATAAATAATATATTCATAAACCTATCAATTAAGACCAAAAAAACTATTTCTATTATTATAACGGTACTAAGTCTAGTCTTAATTTTATTTTATTTAATGGCAGTTACTAAAAAAATTGAATTGCCCTTTAGTCTAGAGCATAAGATAGAAAGAAGAGATGCAAATAAAAATCAAATGGAATCTCCCTATTGTTGTGATCCATGTAATGGAACTGGGGGTACAGGTGAAATTATTGCTATAAACAATAAAAGCGTAACTATTATAGGAAGAAGAAATAATGGAGCTAATCAAATTATAAAAATTACTAATCAAACTATAATTAAAAATGCATCAGGCCCAATATTAATTTCAAACTTAAAGGTAGGTGATCATATTACGGTAGTCATTGACGAAAGTGAAACAGCGTCTTTAATATTATTATGTGGACTTCCAAAACCTATACCAAAGCATTAAAGAATTGTTCTAGCTTTTTTTCATATAATACATGTATTACTTGTACTAGTTTTATATTTGGCAAAGCTTCTCTAATTTTTTGATATTGTCTATTACTTAATGCATCTACAATTTGTATTGTAGTTGTATTTACTTTTTTATGATGCTCAATAATGGCTTCAAAATTAGTTTCACTTGTTAATAAGAATGTATCTATAGAGGGAGGTACCGATTTTGCAATTCTATAAATTAGCTCATCAGAAATGACTCCTGGCCCACTAGGCATTCTACCCACTAAGCCAATGGCAGTAGCGCCATAGCTAACAGCAAGTTTAGCTTCTTCAATACTACTAATACAACAAATTTTTACTTTAGTCATTTTATCATGTAATACATTCAATTATTCATATTCGACCATCCACTCTACACCATATTTATCACGAAAAGTACCTAAATGAGTCCCCCAAGGGCCTTCATCCAATGGCATTTCAATTATTCCACCTGCAGAAAGCCCATTATATAAGTGCTCTGCTTCTTGTTTATTTGTTGCACTTATTAAAATTTTACTTCTATTCTCTTGTTCACTTACTAAGCCTAAAAAATTGGGTACGTCACTGCCTGACAAAATACAACTTTCACTAATGGGCAATTGAATAAGCATAATTTTATTATGTTCATTTTCTGGAAATTTAAAATCGGGATTATTTAAATCTTTGAATCGAAGTAAGCGAGTAAATTTTGTTCCAAATACCGATTTATAAAAGTCAAATGCTTCTTCCGTATTCCCATTAAAATGTATGTGTGAACTAATTTTTGCCATTTGAATTCATTTTAAATTATATGTGCATATAAATTTACTAAAAAAAGATAAAGAGTTATAAATGTATGATACTTGTGACTATCAAAAATTTAAATTAAATTGTGAATTATAATTGTTATAAATTATGAAATAAGTAATTTTATTACTGGTACAGACATTTTAATTGATGGAGGAGCAACTGCATCCTACTATTATATACCATTACAACCTAATAAAGAATAAAACATATTTTAAAACTATGGAAGTACATCACCACTCTTCTCATAATACTAATAAAAAATGGAAAAATTACTTATGGGAATTTTTAATGTTATTTCTTGCTGTTTTTGCAGGATTTCTTGCTGAATATCAATTAGAGCATAAAATTGAAAGGGAAAGAGCTGATAAATATTTACAAAGTATGTTATTAGATGTAAGAACAAATACTATTATACTCGATTCCTTGATTCAACAAGATAATAACTTTATTAAAAGCCATGATGCCCTATTGAACTGGTTATTAAAAGACAGTAGTTCCATTGATCGGGCTGCTTTTTCCCGTACTTTAGGTGCAGTGTGGATTCGCAATTTCTTTGCTCATAATGAGACTTATGAACAAATGAAATCTTCTGGATCGTTAAGATATGTTGGTAATATTGATTTTCTAAAAGAGATGATGAGTTATGAATTTACTATCAATTTTGCTGTTACTCGAAATAGTGAATTTGAGAGAAAATATTATACTGAATTATTTATACCTGCATTATATAAATCATTCGATGTTACATGTCAACTAAAGTTAGATACAAGTAATAATCTAGATCCCATTAAATACAAAAAAATAGCAACGCATAAAGATATACTCATAGGAAACGAAGCAAAAGTTTTTAGAGATAATATGGGAGCTGCTCTCACATTAAGACTAGAAAGGTTGAGAAGAAGTTTAGATGCTTATAAAGAAGCTAAAGCAGCTTGCTTAAAAATGGAAAAACTCATTACTAGTAAACTAGATAATAAAAATATAGATAAATAAAATATTAGCAATTTTCAAGAAATTCTCATCCATGAGAAACAAGTTGTTGA
>CAZWTV010000119.1:0-4971 GCA_964637225.1 uncultured Sediminibacterium sp. | reverse complement strand
GGAGGCATGCCTTATTTTAATAAAGCATTAAATATAGTTTTTAATGCTCCAGAAACAAGTGGAATAAGTGGTTGGAAAAGTTATGATGGGCAAAGAAATAGATATATTTTAATAGACAATCTCACTAAGAGTGGATATGATAAAGTACATGAAATTTTATATAGTTATTATAGAGAAGGGTTAGATCTTTTAGCAGATAAACCAGATCAAGCAAAAAGTAATATACTAAATGCTTTGATTAATTTACAAGAAATAAATGAAGGGGCGGTAAATGGTATGCTTATTCCTATTTTAATGCAAGCTAAATTTTCTGAAATAGTCGGTATTTTCAGTACATCAGATAAGGTCACTAGAAAACAACTTCTTACCACTTTATCTTCATTAGATATTACCAATATTAATAAGTATAAAGAAAAACTAGAATGAAAAAATTAATTCTATTTGCTTTTATTGGTTGGAGTTATAGTTGTTCAAATGTAGATCAGAAAATGAAACGCCTTGACATGAAAACCATGCAAAAGGTAGTTTGGCAATTGATGCAGGCCGATGAATATTATACTAGAGTTTCTATAGTAGATTCAACTTGGAAGATTCGTAAAAAAAATATAGAATTTTATCAACAAATATTTGACTTAAATAAAGTGAATAGGGTTGATTTTTATAATACCATTGATTATTTACAAAGACATCCTGTTGAATTCAAAGAATTAATGGATTCGGTCAATGAACTTTCGAAAAGAGAAAAAAAATAGTAGAATCGAAGTAGTTTTTCTCACATAATTCAGTAAAGAATTTTACTTTTGTGTGGCAAAAAATTAATTTTATAAATATAAATATTACCAATCATGAATAATTTAATGGGGAAACCAGCACCTGCATTTACGCTTTTTGATACTGAAAAAAAAGCAGTAAATTTATCAGATTATAAAGGTAAAAATGTAGTAATTCTATTTTTCCCTTTAGCTTTTACTGGCGTGTGTACAACAGAATTGTGTAATATTAGAGATAATATTGGAGTATATAACTCAGCAAATGCCGTTGTATTAGGCATTTCTGTAGATTCATTATTTACATTAGGTAAATTTAAAGAAGAACAAAAAATTAATTTCTCCTTATTGAGTGATTTTAATAAAACAACCATTGCCAATTATGGTGTTAAATATGATCTTTTCCCAGCTTTTGAAATGCAAGGAGTTAGTAAGCGTGCAGCTTTTGTAGTAGATAAAGAGGGAGTGATTCAATATGAAGAAATTTGTCCTACACCAGGTGATTTACCTAATTTTGAAGCCATTCAGACTACATTAAACAAGTTAAACTGAAATATAGCTTCTTGTTAAATTAATAACTTACTTATTTATCACAAACCTCTACTATTAAAAACTTTAAATAGTGCGTATTTTCCATTCCAAAAATAATTGGATGATCGCTGGATTGTGTCTGATAAGTAACTTGACGAATTCTTTTTTTCGCATCCCAAGCTGCCATTTGAATAGTCTCTAAAAATAACGCTGGGCTCACTAGGTTTGTACAACTGGAGGTCACTAAAAATCCCCCGTTACGAAGCAATTGCATGCCTCTTAAATTTATTTCTTTGTAACCTGTAATAGCTTTCTCAATGCCGTTCCTACTTTTAGTAAATGCGGGAGGATCTAACATGACAACATCATATTTTTTACCTTCTTTGCCCCATTTTTTTAAAACATCAAAGGCATTGATGGCTTCAAATTTTACAATGTGATCCAATTTATTTAATACCGCATTTTTATTGGCCATTTCAACTGCTGTTTCAGATATATCAATACCTAATACCGATTTTGCTCCATAATGTGCTGCATGAATTTCAAAAGTTCCTGTGTAAGTAAAAGCCCCAAGTACATTTGCATCTTTTACAATTTGTTTAATAGCCCTTCTATTATCTTGCTGATCTAAAAAGTAACCTGTTTTTTGTCCAGTTTCAATATTTACATAAAATTGTAAATCATTTTCTTTAATAATTATTTCGGTGGCAAAGGGGTCTGTTAAAAAACCTTTTATTTGCGAAAGCCCTTCTAATTCTCTAACAGGCACATCATTTCTTTCATAAATACCTTTTGGTGTAAATATTTTTTGAAGGGCATCTACAATAGATGATTTCCAAATATCAATTCCTAAGGATAAGGTTTGTAAAACAAAATAGTCATTAAATTTATCGATGATTAAAGCAGGTAAAGCATCTGCTTCTCCAAAAACCAAACGACAGTTTTCTACATAACCCAATTCTTGACGATAGTCCCAAGCAGCTTTAATTTTTTCATAAAAAAACTGGGTATTTATATCCTCTCTTTTACGGGTAAGTAGTCTTATTATAATTTGAGAATGGGGGTTTATGTAGCCTCTCCCAGCCAATTGACCATCAAAAAAGTAGACTTCAACAATATCTCCAGGTTGAATAGGTCCCGCAATACGATCAACTTCGTTATTATAAATCCAAGGGTGGCCTTGTGCTATTCTTGGGCTTATTTTCTTATTTAAATACACCTTTGTCATGGCACAAAGATACCCCTCAAATGAGTGACAAGTTGCGCCTATTTTAGGGCTATTTCTGTCATTTTTGCTCTAAATCTTGATTTGGCAATATTTTTGGAAGATATTTGTAACAATCTGAAAAATATGGAAGAAAAAGAATTGGAAACCACAGAACAAGCTATTCCTACCCAAAATAATGCTGAAAATAGTCCTGAAACGACTCCTGAAGTGGAAGAAAATCCAGTGAGTGAAATGGATCAATTAAAGGCCGATTTATCGGAACAAAAGGACAAGTATTTACGTCTCATGGCTGAGTTTGAGAATTTCAAAAGAAGAACTGCCAAGGAAAGACTGGAGCTCATTCAAACAGCAGGCAAAGATATTATTGTCTCCATGTTGGAAGTGTTGGACGATTGTGATAGAGCAGAAAAACAATTAAATAGCTCGGAAGATATTGCAGTGCAAAAAGAAGGAATTCAACTAGTATTTAATAAAGTGAGGTCTACTTTGCAATCAAAAGGCGTCACTGCTATGGAGAGTATTAATAAAGATTTTAATGTAGAATTACATGAAGCAATCACTGAGGTTCCTGTAACAGATGAAAATCAAAAAGGAAAAGTGGTAGATGAAATTACAAAAGGTTATTTTTTAAATGATAAAATTATCCGCTTCGCAAAAGTAGTGGTAGGTAAATAAAAAGCAATGTCAAAAAGAGATTATTACGAAGTACTTGGAGTATCAAAGTCTGCGTCAACGGATGAAATAAAAAAAGCTTACCGAAAAGTAGCCATGCAATATCATCCCGACAGAAATCCGGGAGATAAATCCGCTGAAGAAAAATTCAAAGAGGCGGCTTCTGCCTATGAGGTTTTAAGTGATGCAGATAAAAAAGCAAAGTACGATCGATTTGGACATGCCGCGTTTACTCAAGGAGCAGCAGGGGCTGGTGGTTTTGGGGGTGGTATGGATATGAATGATATTTTTAGTCAATTTGGTGATGTATTTGGTGAAGACATGTTTGGAGGATTTTTTGGCGGCGGTTCAAGCCGTTCAAGAGCTTCAAGAGCAAGTGGACAAAGAGGAAGTAACTTAAGAATAAAACTTAAGATGAACTTTGAAGAAATTGCAAATGGAGCCAACAAGCAAGTAAAAGTTAAAAAACATGTTGTCTGTGCTACCTGTGGGGGTAATGGTGCGAAAGATAAAAATAGTGTTCAAACCTGTGGTACTTGTAATGGTGCTGGTCAAGTAAAAAGAGTTACCAATACTTTTTTAGGACAAATGCAAACAGTAAATACTTGTCCCACTTGTAATGGACAAGGTAATACTGTTACTGCAAAGTGTACTTCTTGTAAAGGAGAAGGTAGAGTGTATGGAGAAGAAACTATTTCAATTGATATTCCAGGTGGGGTGCAAGATGGTATGCAATTGAGTATGTCAGGAAAAGGAAATGCAGGAGAAAGAGGGGGAAGCGCGGGAGATTTAATAATTATGATTGAAGAGGAAGCGCATGAGAGTTTACAAAGAGATGGATTAAATGTTTCCTTTGATTTGTTTATTACAATACCAGATGCTGTATTTGGAACAAGCGTAGAAGTACCTACTATTGATGGCCGAGCTAAAATAAAAATTCCACCAGGTACTCAAAGTGGAAAAGTATTTCGCTTAAAAGGAAAGGGTTTTCCGGAAGTACAAGGCTATTCCAAAGGTGACCAATTAATTAATGTCAATGTTTGGACTCCTCAACAGGTAAGTAATGAAGAAAAGGCCATGTTAGAGAAACTGCAAAATAGTCCTAATTTTCAGCCAAAGCCCAGTAAATAAATTTATTTTAATTGGTAGATATCTTTCGAATTTCTACCTAATCCGTCGTAATCAAGGCCATAGCCTACTACAAATTTATTTGGAATATCAAAACAAGAATAGTCAATATTTACAGGAAATTGTAAAGCCTCTTTTTTATTGAGTAATACTGCAATTTTAACTGAGGCAGGACCGCTTGCTAAAAGTTGAGGTAAATAGTGGTGTAAGGTTTTTCCTGTGTCAATAATGTCTTCTACAATTATAATATTTCTACCACTTACATTAGCTTCTAAACCAATAGCGGTAATAACATTTCCAGATGAACTCATTCCTTTATAAGAGGCAAGTTTAATAAAACAAACCTCAGCATCAATAGTTATTTGCTTAAATAAATCGGCTGTAAACAAAAAGGAGCCATTTAAAATGGATAAAAAAATAGGTCTTTTATTAGCATAGTCTTTATTGAGACGATGCGCTAGTGCTGTGATTTTTTCCTGTATTTCTTTTTCACTTAAATAAGGAACAAACTCTTTATCACCCACAGTAATGGTATTCATATTTAATTATTTTTTTTGCGCTTTAAAAATTGTGGAGCACTTATATTTTTTATAAAATCAAATGTTTTCTTTTTTGTTGAATCTTTTTGTAGGGTATCTTTAATTT
>CAZWTV010000118.1:0-5023 GCA_964637225.1 uncultured Sediminibacterium sp. | reverse complement strand
ACCATTTTTGCATTACCTTTTGCGCTCATTGGTTTTGTGTTAGGTGTGAGGGCACAATGGATGGCACAATTACCTGTAGATCATTTCTATTTAAAATTATTTTTAGTATTGGTATGTATGGTAAGCGCTCGATCTACCGCCATGGCTTTTAATAGATACTTAGATAGACATTTCGATAAATTAAATCCAAGAACGGCTATTAGAGAAATACCTTCTGGTATTATTAAAGCGGAGAAAGCCCTAGTTTTTATTTTTATAAATATTGGAATTTTTATAGTAGCTAGCTTCTTCATTAATTCTATTTGTTTTTATTTATCGCCTGTTGCTTTATTTGTAATATTATTTTATAGTTACACCAAACGATTCACTTATTTATGTCATATGGTATTGGGTATAGGTCTTTCGCTTGCGCCCATAGGAGCTTATTTAGCTGTCACTGGAAGTTTTTCTTTATTGCCATTACTTTTTTCTTTTGCTGTTATTTTTTGGGTAAGTGGCTTTGATATTATTTATGCCTTACAAGATATTGAATTTGATACTTCTCAGTCTTTATATTCTATTCCAAGTTATTGGGGTTTACATAAAGCCTTAACTATTGCAAGAGTATTACACGTATTTTCTGCAAGTTTTGTAATTATAGCCTATTTCATAGGCGCTTTTCATTTTGTTTATTTACTGGGGCTAATAGTTTTTATTGGAATGTTATTATATCAGCATAGTATCGTAAAACCTCAGGATTTATCTAAGGTAAATATTGCTTTTATGACTGCAAATGGAATTGCAAGTATTGTATTTAGTATTTTTGTAATGGCGGCTCTAATTATAGAAATGAGTACTGCAAAACAACATTTCATTCACTTTCATTAGATTTAAACAATAAATAAATAATCTTGGCAAGAATCATTTGTATCGACTATGGAGCAAAAAGATGCGGTTTGGCAGTGACAGATCCTTTGCAAATTATTGCAACAGCCCTTACCACTATTGATACCAAAGAGCTTTTTAATTTTTTAAGTGATTATTTTTCCAAAGAACAAGTAGAGTTAATTTTAATTGGAGAGCCGCTTAATTTGGATAATACCCCCACCGATGCTACACCTTTAGTACAAAAAGCAATGGTTGATTTAGCTAAGAAATTTCCACAAATACCCATACAAACCATTGACGAACGTTATAGTTCAAAAAATGCAGTAAAGGCTATGGTTGAAATGGGTATGACTAAAAAAGACAGAAGAGATAAAAAAAACATTGATAGGGTAGCCGCCACTATGTTATTGCAGGAATATCTGAGCAATCGTTCGTAAAGCCATCTTTTATTAATAACTTTGCATTAAGTACACTTACTTTTTATTGTATAATGCTGTTTCTATGATTTTACCTATTGTTGCCTATGGGGCTTCTGTTTTAAGAAAAATTAGTCAACCTATTGAGGCTAACTACCCTAATTTGTCTTCATTAATTGAAGATATGTGGGAGACCATGTATGCTAGTAGTGGAGTTGGGCTAGCAGCACCTCAAATAAATAAAAATATTCGCTTATTTGTTATGGATAGTGAACAGATTTTTGCAAATAGAGAACAAGAAGACGAAGTTTATACAGATGCACCTGGAATCAAAAAAGTATTTATTAATGCAAAAGTGATGGAGACAGGGGGTAATGAATGGGTGTATAATGAAGGTTGTTTAAGTATACCTAAGATAAGAGAAGATATATCTAGGGCTGAAACAGTGACTATATCTTATATGGATGAACAGTTTAATTCTTTTACAGAAACCTTTACTGGGATTACTGCTAGAATAATTTTACATGAGTATGATCATATTGATGGCAAACTGTTTATTGATTATTTAAAACCCTTACGTCGAAAAATTTTACAAGGAAAATTAAATGATATTACTAAAGGCAATGTCAAAGTAGACTATAAAATGATTCAAATAAAATAATTTAAAAAGATGCATTCTTTGTTAAGACATATACTTGTTGTTACTTTTTTTTCAACAGCTTCCCTTCATTTGAAAGCTCAGGATACCACTTTTAAAGTAGAGGGTCAAAATTTTACATTGACCGATGCTATTGTGAGAAATCATTTCGACTATAAAGAAATTTTACAAAGAATAAAAGAAGATACTAGTTTTTATAAAGCCTTTAAAACACTACGTACCATTGGATATAGTTCTTATAATCACATTGAAATGAAAGATAAGAATGAAAAAGTGGTAGCTACTTTAAATAGTAAAACCAAACAAACTAGAAAAAATAATTGCAGGTCTATGGAGGTACTTGAAGAACAAGTTACCGGCAATTTGCGCGATGCTTCTGGTAATTATAATTATGTCACTCCTTCATTATATGCAAGTTTATTTTTTACTAAAGGCACTGTTTGTGGAGAGACTAATATAGTTAAAGGTAAAGTTAGAGAAGTGAAAGGGACTGGTATAGATAAGGCTAAAGAGCAGTTAAAAATGTTATTTTTTAATCCGGGTAAAAAAATACCAGGTATCCCTTTTATAGGAGATAAGTTAGATTTATATGATGAGTCGGCCCACCAACTCTACGATTATAAATTAGATTATGTAGAATACCATGGTCAGTTGGTGTATGTATTTGATGTACAACCCAAACAAGACCTTGGCTTTTTTGATAAAAATAGAATTGTAGTAGATCAAATGATTACTTGGTTTAATCCAAAAACATTAGAAGTTTTAGGACGTAATTATTCATTGAGCTATAAAGCAGGAGTGTATGACTTTAATGTACAAATGGAGGTAGAAATGACTTATTTCAACGGCGTATTAGTTCCTAAAATTTTAAGGTATAAAGGGAATTGGGATATTGTGTTAAAAAAGAGAGAAAGAGGATTATTTACTGCAACATTATTTGATTATAAAGCTGCAGAATAAACATATTGAAGCAGCTATACTTTTAAGAAACTAGATTCTATATATTTTACTACTTCTATAAGACTGCCCGTTTCATTGAAAATTTTTAATTGTTGGTCGGCACCGGTTCCATTGGTGAAAATGTCTTTTACTTTTTCTAAATGTTTTCTACTACCTAGTGCATCTACTACTGAATCTACAAAATCTAATAATTCCATAATTAAATCTTTCACTGGGACTTCTTTTTCTTTTCCAAAGTCTATTAATTTTCCTTCAATACCATATCTACTTGCACGCCATTTATTTTCATTAATTAAAGAGCGTTGATAATTGATGAAATTAATATTTTGTCTGCGTAAAGAATATATTTTGCCACAAATAGCCTGAAATAATGCTGCAATGGTTATTGTTTCCTGAATGGTCATAGGTACATCGCAGATTCTAAATTCAATCGTATTAAAAATGGGGTGGACGCGTAAATCCCACCATATTTTTTTACCATCATCGATACAATTGGTTTTAATTAGTAATTGTATAAACTTTTCATAGGCTTCAATACTATCAAAAGTATCTGGAATGCCTGTTCTTGGAAATTTATCAAATACTTTACTTCTATAAGATTTATAACCAGTATTACGTGTTTCCCAAAAAGGGGAATTGGTACTTAATGCATAAATATGAGGTAAAAAATAACGAGCGGTATTTGCAATTTGCATGGCCATGCTTCTATCTTCTATTCCAACATGCACGTGAAGCCCAAAAATTAAATTGCTTCTGGCGGCTTGTTGCAGTTCATTTAATATGGCCTGATACCTAGATTGATCAGAAACTAATTGCGTTTCCCATAAACTAAAAGGGTGTGTGCCCGCTGCACCAATACTAAAACCTAGTCCATTAGCAATTTCGGATACATGGGTTCTTAAAGCTAGAATTTCTTGAAAAACTTCATCTACATTTTTACAAATGCCGGTGCCTACTTCCACCACCGCCTGGTGCATTTCAGCCTTAATCTTTTCTTTATATTTTTTTTGCCCTTCATTTACAATTTGTTGTCTATGGCTTTTTAATTCTTTAGTAGCAGGGTCTAAAACCATGTATTCTTCTTCAACCCCCACTGTAAATTGTTGTAAATTTTCTAAAGACATTAGTATAAAATTACATATTTTTTGGTGAGCTGAAAATAAAAATACCCCGTTTCATTTCTAGCAACGAGGTATTTGAAAGTAAGTCCTAAAGTAATTTATATACTAGTAGCGATGGTAAGAGTTTTCAGTTTCATTTTCTTTTTCCTTATCATAGGCCTTTATAATGGCCTTCACTAATTTATGTCTTACCACGTCTTCCTCATCTAGTTCAATATGAGCAATACCTTCAATATTTTGTAAAATACGAGATGCTTTTTCCAATCCACTTTTTTGATTTCTGGGTAAGTCTACTTGAGTTGGGTCGCCAGTAATAATGGCTTTAGCATTTGCTCCTATACGAGTTAGAAACATTTTAATTTGAAGGTCATTTGCATTTTGAGATTCGTCAAGAATAATAAAAGCATTATCTAAAGTACGCCCTCTCATATAGGCCAATGGGGCAATCTCAATGGTGCGAGTGGTCATATAATAACCTAATTTATCTGCAGGAATCATATCGTCTAATGCATCATATAATGGTCTTAAATAGGGATCAATTTTTTCTTTTAGGTCACCGGGTAAAAATCCTAAGCTTTCCCCTGCCTCCACAGCTGGTCTAGTGAGAATAATTTTTTTAACTAATTTATTTTTTAGAGCTCTTACAGCTAATGCTACAGCTGTATAGGTTTTACCGGTTCCCGCAGGTCCAATAGCAAATATGATATCGTTTTTATCGGCCGCTTGTACCATTTTTTTCTGATTAGCTGTTCTAGCTCTCACCGTTTTGCCATTTGGTCCAAAGACCAACACATCATTAGGGTTTTTGTCAATGAAATTGTCGATGGTTTCGGCATCATCACCCCCTAAAATTTGTTCAAAATAATTTTCACTCAAATGGCCATTGCGTTCCATATATTGAATGATTAAATCTATTTTTTCTTTTGCTGCACCAATTTGTTCTGGCGCACCACTTAATTTTATTTGAGACAGCAATCATACCTTCTGATTTATGATTTTGA
>CAZWTV010000117.1:0-5056 GCA_964637225.1 uncultured Sediminibacterium sp. | reverse complement strand
TTCCAAACTTTCAAAGATCTTTTGTGCTTTTTTGCGCCCAATTATTCATAGGGGGTGCAAAGGTAGGCACATTTATTTTTACAGCCAAACTTTAGAATGAAATATTTCACATTATTTCAAAATAAAATTGGCCATATAATTTCTAAGAACAACTCTTTTTTTAAAGAGGGGAGGCAAAGATACAGCGCATATTTAGTTCCACCAATTATTGATGGAATTATTTTAAAGTTTTTTAGCCTTTATTTTGCTGGAAAATTACCTTGAAGAACAATCCGTTAGGTGATATTTTTGTCACTGACGGGCGGCAAAGATAAGCAGCAGGTGCAACTATCCAAATATATTAGATACTATTTTGAATTTTTTTTCGTTCCAAAATGTTCAAAATCTATGATTTAGAGGCTCAAAGCCAATACTAGTATGCATTCTAGCTTAGTCTATTTTTTTCAAATATGAAGGATATTCTATTAAAGATAAATATAATCCGTGTGCTGGAGTAGAAAAATCGGCCAGTTGTTCATTTCTTGCTGCTACTATTTGATGCCATCTCTCAAGACTTATTTGACCACGCCCCACTTGCAAAAGAGTGCCTACAAGGCCCCTAATCATACCTCTCAAAAATCGATTAGACTCGATATGGAATGTGTAACCCTCTTTTGTTAGTTCCCAATTAGCTTTAGTAATTCTACATTCAAAGTTATTTACCTGCGTATTTTTCTTAGAAAATGTTTCAAAATTAGAATAAGATAAGAGGGTTTGACTTGCTTTTTGCATTAATTCAATATTCACAGAATAGGGATACAACCAAGAAAATCCTTCTAAAAAAGGGTTCTTGACAGTGTGAATTTTATAGAGATAAGCTCTTTTTACTGCATCAAATCTAGCATGAGCATGCGACGGTACTTCATAGAATGCTTTAGCCACTATTGTTTTTGGAAGAAGCGCATTTAAATTATATAAATGCTTGGATTCAATGGGTAATTGAGTATCAAAGTGAAAAAAGTTTTGAAGACCATGTACTCCAGCATCGGTTCTAGAAGCGCCTGTTAATTCAAAAGTTTGTCTATAAATAGTTTCAAGCGCTTTTTCAACTTCACCTTGTATAGTGTCCTGATTGGTTTGAATTTGAAAACCGCCAAAAGAACCACCATCGTATGCTACTTCAAGAAAATACCTAGACATTATGTAGTATTATTCTGCTAAGCTAGTTATTTTTTTATAAGTGTATTTTAACGAATCAATTAGATAAGGTATTGTAACTTAGATCCAATATTTATCAAGAAGATACCATGCAAAAAAATAAGTTGATTTTACCATTTTTGATTTTGAATGTAATCATAATTTTTTTTAGTACAATCGCTAAAGCACAGGACCATCGTGAGTTGAGTGCCATTGAAGATACAAGTTGGAAAAGTATATATCGCAGTACACCTATTAAAGAAAATGAATTAGTACATACAAAATTAGCTGCCAATTTTGATTACCTCAACGCACAATTAAATGGTGAAGTTTGGTTGGACCTTCATCCACATAATAGCGCTACTAGTACACTAAGTTTAGATGCTAAAGCTATGAGTATTCATGCAGTTGAAATGGTGATAAAAAACAAACATTTTCCATTAAACTATTCATATGATGGACTTATTATTAAAATACAACTCAATAGAAAATACAAGCCGGGGGAGAATTACACTGTTTACATTAAATATACTGCTAAACCCAATGAATACAAAGGAAAGGCAAGTGCTGCAATAAATGATGCAAAAGGATTATACTTCATTAACCCATTAGGTAAAGATAGTAGCAAGCCCATTCAAATTTGGACCCAAGGAGAAACTGAAGGTACCTCGGTTTGGTTACCCATCATTGACAAGCCTAATCAAAAGAGTACCCAAGAATTTCAATTAACAGTTCCTAGTAAATATGTAAGTCTTTCCAATGGTTTATTGGTAAAACAAATTGATAATAAAAATGGTACTCGTTTAGATATATGGAAAATGGATTTACCACACGCTCCCTATTTATTTTTTTTAGCAGTGGGAGACTATACTATTGTGAAAGATAATTATAAAGGAAAAGAATTAAGTTATTATGTAGAAAGAGAATTTGAAAAACAAGCCAAAGAAATTTATGGAAAGACACCTGCCATGATGGCTTATTATGAAAGTATCTTGGGCGTTCCCTATCCTTGGGTAAAATATGCACAAATTAGTGGTCGAGATTATGTGAGTGGGGCAATGGAAAACACCACTGCCACCTTACATAGCGACATGGTGCTTCAAGATGCTAGAGAATTGAAAGATGGTAATAGCTGGGAAACCACCATCGCTCATGAATTATTTCATCATTGGTTTGGCGACTTAGTAACTGCAGAAAGTTGGAGCAATATTACTGTCAATGAAAGTTTCGCCGATTATAGCCAAACCTTATGGCTTGAACATAGCAAAGGAAAAGATGCTGGACAATATGAAAATTATATAGGATTAAAAAATTACTTAAACAGTCCTGCCGATGCTGAAAAAGATTTAGTTCGATTTTATTATAAAGACAGAGAAGATGTTTTTGATTTGGTGAGTTATCAAAAAGGGGGAAGAATTTTACATATGTTAAGGCATTTAGTAGGAGACAAAGTATTCTTTGAATCTTTACATACTTATTTAGTTGAAAATAAATTTGGTACTGGCTCTGCGCTAAAATTAAAAATGGCATTTGAAAAAGTATCTGGCAAAAATTTAAATTGGTTTTTTAATCAATGGTATTTTGGTAGCGGACACCCTTATGTAAGAATAGAAGAAAAATATTTACCTCAAGAAAAAAAGGTTTTAATAATTATACAACAAAATCAATTACAAAATAAAACGTTCACTCTACCCATTGGCATTGATGTATACGTATCAGGTCAAAGAAATCATTATGAGGTATGGAATAAAAACAGAATAGATAGTTTTTACTTTGATGCTGCCAGCCAACCTGATAATGTCAATATTGATAATGATAAAATATTATTATGGGTAAAGGATGAATCAAAAACAATGAGTGCGTATAACTATCAATATTTCCATGCAAGAAATTTTGAAGATAGACTCGAAGCCGTGAATCAAGCTGCTGAAAATTTAACTGATCCAAAATCTCAAGCTATTTTAAAAGCGGCTTTAGAAGATAGTTTTTATGTTATTAGAATGGGTGCCATACAAAGTTTTAATCCAGCAAGTATAGATGAGTCCACCGAAAAAACGTTTTTACATTTGGCCAGTAACGACCCTTCCAATGAAGTTAGGGAGCAAGCCATCGACGCCTTAGCTACTTTATATAAAAAAGAATACCAAAAATTATTCACTCAATGGACCAATGACTCATCATATATTGTGAGTGGTGCTGCCTTAGATGCATTAGAAAAAATAGATTCTAGTAGTGCATTATCTATTGCCACCAAAGCTTCTCATCAAAAAATAAAAAAGAGGTTAAACACATCTGTTACCGCCATTTTAGCAAAATATGGAAATGAAAGTGAATTTGATTTTATTGCTAAACAATTTGACATTTTGAACAATCAGTCTGCGGAAAAATTTTATATGACTGTTGCTTTTGGCCAACTACTGCACAAAGTAAACGACCCCTTAAAATTTAAAAAAGGTATTGACTTAATTGTAAATTTCAGAGAAAGTATTAATCAGGAATATCGTAATCAAACCGATCCTTATTTTAATACAAAAGTTTTAGGAGAAATTTTGAAAGCAAAAAAAGCAATGGCACAGCAAGATTTAGTTGAGATAGTTTTAGCAGTTATACCAAGAATGTAACATATTACCAACCGCCACTAGCACCGCCCCCACCTGAACTTCCACCACCAAAGCCTCCAAAGCCACCACCACCTCCACCCCAACCATCATTACTAGAACGACCTCCGCCGCCTAAAAGAGAACCTAGTAACATACCAGTGGCAAAATCATTAAATCCACTGCCACCTATTTGAGAACCCCCACCACCATTTTTATTTAAAATAGCGACAATAATAAATACAATGAAAATGAAAAGCAATAGATTACTTCCCTTACCTTTTGCTTTCTTATCTCGCTTCACTTTATATTCGCCCACTGCTGCTTTGGCTATATCATCTGTGGCTTTATCAATTCCTTCATAATAAGCTTGTGCTCGAAAAGCAGGCTTGATATCATTATCAATGATACTATTGGCAGTTAAATCAGGGATAGCTCCCTCCAATCCATAACCTACTTCAATTCGTATTTTTCTATCTTGAATAGCTATTAATAATAAAATACCATTATTCGTTTTTTTATTACCTATTCCCCACTGTCTAAAAAGTTTTGTGGCATATTCTTCAATGGGATAACCTTCAAGCGAAGGAAGTATTACCACTGCAATTTGATTGGAACTAGAATCGTCAATAGCAACTAATTTATTTTCTAAAACTTGTTTTTGTTCTGGACTTAAGACACCCGCTAAATCGGTAACAAGTGAGGCTGGCGTTGGTCTTTCAATAACATTTTGACCATTCACTTGAGCAAATGAAAAAAGAATAAAAAAAGAAAATAACAACAGCTTAAAAATTTTCATAGGACTACATACTTGATTTTTATTTACCTATCATTATTTCGTCCGATAATTCATTCAAGTCTGTTATTCGATTAAAGGGGAAATGATTTGTTAATGCCAACCCAATTTCTGCAATTACTACAGATATACCGTGCACATAATTTTCATTTTTAAAATGAGAAGTCATTTCTTGGACTTGTTGATGCCAAAATTCAACACCTACTTTATCATAAATTCCCTGATCGGCATATATGGCTAATTGCCTATCATCTACTGATACATACACCAAAACGCCATTGCGCTGTTCAGTAACATTCATTTTATGTTTGAAAAAAATTTCTTTAGCCCTTGTGAGGGCATCCCCTTTTTTAAAACTACTTTCAACAAACACTCTAATTTCACCACTAGTAGTTTTTTCAGCAGCTTGAATAGCCTGGACAAGCATTTGCTTGTCCGAGGTATTCAATAATTTATTAGTTTTTGATTTAAATAGTGAAAAGGGATT
>CAZWTV010000116.1:0-5074 GCA_964637225.1 uncultured Sediminibacterium sp. | reverse complement strand
GTAAACTTTTCTCCGTTTGCAAATTAGGATTACCATATTCATATCTATTAGTTCCCTCATGTGCTCCACGACTACCCAATTCAGATAAATTAGGAGCTCTATACCCTCTAGCAATATTAAATTTAAAAATTAGGTTATTGTTTAGCTCATAAGTCATACCCATAGAGCCCGCTATATCTCCATAATTTTTTTGAAGCCCATTGAATTGAATACCTTTTTGATCTATTCTAGCTCCTCCACTAAAATTAAAATTTCCTACATGTTTTTGTGTATAGAAAAATACACCCATTTCAAAAGACTTGTATTCAGGTATTAAAGCTTCAACACCCTTGTTTTTATTTTCCTGCTTTAATCCATTAACTCCAATAGTATGTTTCCAATTATTAGTTTCGGGTAATAAGTATTGAAAAGAATAATTTAAAGTGCCTAAATCGAAGTATAAACTTTTTTCTGAAGGTATTTCTATATTACCATACTCTTGTCTTTGATTTCTCTGATAAGCAATATTTGCTTTTAATTTTCCCGTCGACCAGTTAATACTATTATCAAAAATATATTTTGTATGTTGAATATGCTGATAAGGAACCTGAGGTGTACTTGAATTAAAATCATCTGAAGTAGCAGGCACTTCCATAATCGTAGTTCCTGTATTACCTACTAATAAAATTTCTTTTGTAAACTCCCCTTTTGTATTTCTAGCTCCCTCAATCATTCCTAATTTTTGATTGAACTTATTTAGTATAAAATGAGAATACCCCCAGTCTTTTTCAATTCCAATATAAGCACCTGCATTTAATTCATTGAATTTTGAATTGTACACATAGCCATCATATTTATTTTTATAATCAGAAGCTTTTTTAGAAGAGGCATTAAACCCCCAAACCAGCCCATTTTTATTACCCGCAATATCAAAATGATACCCTTGTAAATTATTATTAGATTGATAATTACTAAAAATATTTCCTCTTAAGGCGCCCTCTGCTACTGGAACATTTGATACTATATTTATAACACCCGATAAAGCCTCACTTCCATAAATAATAGAAGCAGGCACTTTAAGTACTTCTGTTCTTGTTACATTATACTCATCAATTTCAATACCATGCTCATCTCCCCATTGTTGTCCTTCTTGTTTCACACCATCGTTTAAAACCATTACCCTATTATATCCTAGCCCTCTTATAATGGGTTTAGATATAGCAGGACCTGTAGTTAATTGAGTCACTCCAGGGGTTTTAGAAAGAGCATCTATTAAATTGGTAGAAGCACTTTTAAATAAGTCTTCTTTTTTTATAATGCTAATGGGTGTGGATGTTTTTTTACTTGAAGTAGTTCTTAAAAAACTAGTAACCGTTACATTAGAATTTTCTATTACGGCATGATTCAAAAAAAAGTTTTTTTCACTATTGGTAAGAACACTCACATTCATGGTTTGTAAACTATATCCTATATAACTTATTTCAATTATATAATTTCCAGGTTTTATATTTATTTGATAAATACCTTTTTCATTGGTAACAACCCCCTTTTTTAATTCTGGAAAATAAATAGAAGCTCCTTGTAAAATTTGTCCTGTAGCTTCATCGGTAATTTTACCCGATAATTGCACCGTTTTGGGTGCTTGGAAGGCATAGGACATGTTGCTTGCCAATACACCTATACATAAAATAAATAAATACTTGAACATACTATAATAATTAATTCAAATTAATTAAAACAAAATAAAGAATAACAACTTTAAACTAAAATGCTAAATAGTGGGAGGACCCCTTGAAACTAAAGAATAATTATTATTAGAAAAGTAAAAGCAAATTAAATAAGTCTTGGTAACAACATTTTGTAATGGATGTGTTAATGTGATATCAAATGTAAAATCAAGAAAAGGTGAAGTAGCTACTAAATTATCGTGTGAGCAGTGTATGCTTGAATTTTCAACTTGGTCAATAGGTAAATTTTTGTGTACATCACATCTAATTTTATCGGTATGCTTTGCTACAATATCATGTATGGTTTGTTGAGAGGTTATACTCAAAACAAAAACCAGCAGCATGAATACTGCTAAACATTGTTTTATTGTTTTTTGATAAAGCATTTAAATTTTACTACACTTTTTATACAACACGAATCTATTTTTCAATGCTGAAATTAAGTTAATTAGTCTATACTTCAAGGACCAGCTACTTTGGGATAGTCTAGGTGCTTATAGCATTCATCTTGTAATTAATACAATGATTTTGAACCTTTTAGCAATTTTAATGTTATAATAATAGATTGATTAACAAAGATTTAATTGGTAAAATACATAAATACTCTTAATTTTGATGTTTAAACAATGAAATAAAATATAAAGACTATGAAATTACTTGATGCATTACAATGGCGCTATGCTGTTAAAAAAATGAACGGAAGTAAAATTCCTGCTGAAAAATTAAATGCTATTATTGAAGCTACACGTTTGGCACCCAGTTCTTTTGGATTAACTCCTTATTCTATTATTGTAGTAGAAGACGAAGAAACTAGAAAAAAACTACAACCTGCTTTTTACAATCAATCACAAATTGTGGATGGTTCTGCTGTAATAGTTTTTGCTGCTTGGAATACTATTTCTGAAAAAGAAGTAGCTAATTATATGCAAGAAATTGCTGAACAAAGAGGTGTTTCAGTAGAATCATTAAAAGATTTTTCAGCTTATATTAATGGTTCAATAAAAAACTTAACTCCAGAAACTGCAAAAGTTTGGGCAGATAAACAAACCTATATTGCTTTAGGCTTTGGTTTAGTTGCTGCTGCTGCTGAAGAAGTAGATGCTACACCTATGGAAGGCTTTGCTCCCAATGCAGTGGATGAAATTTTAGGTTTAAAAGAATTAGGGTTACATAGCACAGTAGCTTTAACCTTAGGCTATCGTGATGCTGCCAACGACTATTTAGTTAACGCAAAAAAAGTAAGAAGAGCACACGATAAATTAGTTATAAAAAAATAATACGCTTATACAATTATTTAAATATTTAATTACTAACTATTTAAACAACAAGCCCTTTGAAAATTCAAAGGGCTTTGTTACTTTATTATCATTACAAGTTAATCTTAATAATAAATTAATCTGCTTTCATTACAGGCGATCTTGGCCCAATACCATTTTCATTAAAAGCTTCTATTTGAAAATAGTAAACATCATTTTTTTCCAGGGCTGTACAATAATATTCGCTCACTCCATATACCATTACACTATTGTATAATTTATTAGGATCATTGCCAAAATAGATATGATACCCTGTAGCATTAGGATTCACCGCCCATTTTAACCAGGCATTTCTTCTTTCACTATCTCCTCTTAATGGTACAAAATTTTGTACGGTACCAGGATGAAGTCCTTTCCCTTTTCCAAATACACGAAGACCACTAAGAGCAAATTTACCCGTAGGCATATGAATATTCACCATTTTTATATATCGAGCTTCAATAGTATTGGGCAATACCACATAGTCATGTGGCACATCGGTTTTATTTTTTGATTTATCAATAATTAATTTCCATGTCTTAGCATCATCGGATGCAAATATTTGATACTGATGATAAATATTTAATTGTTTTCCCATGTACTCTACTCCTTCATCGGCATAATTAATTTGTATTGCTTCAATACTACTTTTACTGCCTAAATCGGTTTGTATCCATTCGCCTTCATTACCGGTGGTGGCCGACCAATAAGTTTTTAAATTTTCATCTACTGCATTGTTAGCAGTAAAAGCACTTAAAGTAGAAGATACTTGAACTGGTTTATTATAATTAAGTAACATCCATCCTGTAAACTGAGAAACGTCATGATTCGCACCAGCATAAGGAATATAATGAGGATAGTCCCCATAAGAAGTATTTGTATATAAAATTCCATCAGCATCTATTTGTGCTGGCCAAATACCATTACGTCTTTCAAAATTATTTTTAACTGAAATAGCAATAGTTGAAATATGCCACCATTGTTTAAACACATCTTGGAAAGTTGCTCCATGACCCGCACCTCTGGCAAAACCGCCTGGTTTATATGAAAAAGGATTATGCTTTTGATAAACAAAAGGGCCAAGTGGTTTATCACTCACATACACCCCATCTCCATAACCACTAAATTCAGTACCTGGTGCACCATATTGTAAATAATATTTTCCATGATACTTATTCATCCATGCACCTTCCATAAATGGTTTTAAAAAAGTATTATCCTGATGTTCCCCAAAACGCTCCCACCCATGAACACTATCAACTAAATGTATGAGCGATTTTTTTTCTCCTATAGGCATAAACGTTTTACGATCTAATTCTTGTCCGTAAATGGGATAAAAATTACTAGACCCATGATAAATATATATTCTATTATCATCGTCTTTAAATAAGGCTGGATCCCAGGCCCCTACTTGAAAACTATCCACAGCAATATGCCAATCGTCTTTTGTTGGGTTGGTACTATACCATAATGAAAAGTTTTTAGTATACGTTGAACCTATTATCAATAAACTATCTCCCAATACTAAACTAGCCGGCGCACATAATTCATCATATACTCCATTCCAGGGTCTTAAAAATTTTCTTGGAATAAATTTCCAATTTTTCATATCTGAGCTCCACCAATAACCCCATTGATTTGTACTGAATAAAAAATATTTATTATCATAGACTGCAATGATAGGATCAGCGGTAGCTCTGTGTTTACCATTTTGAACAAAATTGGGAATAGGACAATAACCATAATCGATGTTAATAGGATTGCAATAAGTGGCTTGTCGATTAGGTTTCGAAAAATTCATTGCAGGCGTTTGCGCCATTAAGCTTTCACTAAATATGCTATTAATTAATACAATATTAGCAAGTATTGCTGCTAATAATAATATCCTTTTCATATTTACCATTTTCAAGAATAAATATACTATTTATATACAGCTAGAACTTAGAAAAAATAAAACTTCTTCTACATTACGTATTTCAAATTCATCCAATTTTTAAAAGCGGTATAATTAGCAGTCAAAGTAGTAGAGACTTTTTTCTTGTCTAGTAAAAATTTAACCGACTCTGGTAAGCC
>CAZWTV010000115.1:0-5154 GCA_964637225.1 uncultured Sediminibacterium sp. | reverse complement strand
GCAATAATGTTTTTTGTGCTTTTTGTATACTACATGCACTTAAAAAAAACAATGTTACTACTATGTATATGTATTTTGAAATAGGTTGCGAAGGTGAACCTATTCTCTTTCTAAAGCCCTTAACCATCTTTCTGGAATTTCATTATTGGAAGCTACTAAATAATCTTTATAACTACAAGGAGCCCATTGTTTATTATTAGTTTGCATCCACCATCTTCCCGTACTCTTACTTTGTAAAAAATTAGTTTCTATATCGGAAAAAGCAATATGAAATTCTTTAAACCTTTCTGTATCGGATAAAGGAGATTCTTTTTTCCCTTTTTGAACTCCATCAATAACATACCAAATCATTTGTGCCATTTGAATGGCGGTCATACCCTTATTGTCAAGTTCTGCCTGATACCCAAATAAACCGATGGTACTAGTTTTCCAACTCATGCCAGCATACTGCATTAAAATACATGCTTCTTCCCCATTGAACCCATTGGGGGTTATTAAATTAGCAGGCGCTTGAGCATTTTGAATAGCACTAATATCAAAACTCATCATATGACTATCTCTAATGGCTGGTTCCATTTCTTCAATATCCTCTCTAACCTTACCTAAACGATAACAATCAAACCTTAATTTATCAATGGTCTCCAGCATATGTGGATGCATAAAATAACTTTGAAAGCCAATATGTGCATAATGGTTTAAATGGTTGGGTAATCCTGTAAAAAGTTCTTCTAGAAAATGATCAGCAGGTAATCTGGCTTCAAGATCTAAATCAATTTTTGCATCTACCACTACAGCATTTACTAATGTGGGAATAGAAGTATAAGCATGGTATTGAGGTAAACTTAGATCATGAGAACCTCCCATGATTACAATTTTCTTGTGTTGAAGCAATAATTCAGAAATAACAGTTCTTAAAGCTGCATAACTATCTTGAATGGTTTGACCAAGTTTCACATTTCCTAAGTCCACTATAGACACCTGCGAATGCCAATAGTAGAGAGAATACAAAGCGGCTCTCACAGCATTGGCAGCCTGATGACCGTTAAGAGCATAACCTCCACCCCTAGATTCTCCTGCCCCAATAAGTATCATATCTGCCTCAGTGATATCAGGAAGACTTTTTTCATAAGATCTAATATGTTTACCTAATTGAGTGTCGCGATAGCCCTCATCTTTAGATAAAAGGTCCAAATTTACAGGTTCTAAGTAGTCTATAATGGAGTTCAATGACATTGCTTTGTATTAACTTATAACATAACGTAGAAAGTAACAAAACATTGTATTAAAGCATCACTAATCCTGGAATTTATAGCCTACCCCTCTAATGGAAATAAAATGCACTGGTGATTTAGGATCTTGTTCAAAATACTTACGAAAACTTAGAATAAAGTTATCTACAGTACGCGTGGTGGGATATACTTTGTACCCCCAAACTAACTGTAATATTCTTTCTCTAGTCACTACCGTATTTCTATTTTCAATAAGTAGTTGAAGCAACATAGATTCCTTTTTTGTTAATGTAATTTTTTCACCTTTATTATTTAATGCTTCCAATAATTTAAAATTAATAGTATGGCCCGCAAAACTAAAATGCTCCATTAAAAAGCTAGCATTAGACGTATTGGTTTTTCGAATTAATTTAGAAACACGTAATAATAATTCTTCTAAATTAAATGGCTTGGTTAAATAATCATCCGCTCCGAATTTCAATCCTTGAACTCTATTAGCACTCGTATTTTTAGCACTTAAAATTAAAATGGGTGTTTCAATATGTTGTAACCTTACTGTTTCAGTAATGGCAAATCCGTCCAAGGAAGGAAGCATAACATCTAATATAATTAAATCAAAATGAGAGGATTGAATTTGCTTCAAAGCATGCGCACCATCATAGGAGGAACTTACTGAATAGCCTTCCATTTCTAAATTTAATTTTAGAGCATCATGTAAATTCTCTTCATCTTCCACTAATAAAATTTCAAATTTTTGCATTAACGTTAATTAAAATCTAACAGTAAATATACATCCCCTTGGCTCGTTAGCACTCAGTAGAATAGTGGCATTGTGAAATGTCGCAATTTGCTTACAAAGATAAAGACCAAGACCCGTACCCTTTGTGGTTCTAGTTACTTCATCACCTATTCTGTAAAATTTTTCAAATATTTTATTTTTCTCATCATTAGGAATACCTGGTCCTTGATCTTTAATAATAAATTGAACACCCACATCACTTTTTTCTAATTGAATAAAAACAGGTTCCGAAATGGGTGCATATTTATTGGCATTATCTATTAAATTATTGAATAATAATTGAATTAGTAAGGGTTCCCCAAGCATTTGAATGCCATCTTGTATAAAGGAATTAAATGGTCTAGTCGGAAATCGTTCTTGAAATGATTTAAGCGTGTTAAGAGCAATTTCGGATACGTCAACCAATTGCTTATTAGCTTTATAATTACCCATATCTAATTGCGAGGCCAATAAAATATTAGTACTTAAATGGTCTAATCTTTTCGTTTCTTTTAAAGTAGCTTCTAAAAGTTTTGTTTGCTGTGCAACCTCTAAATCTCTTTTAATAAGTGTCTCTAAATTTAAATGTGCCACAGCAATAGGCGTTTTTAATTCATGGGTAACTGCCATCATAAAATTTTGCTGTTGATCGGCATAACGTAATTGCTTCAATAAAGAACGATACACATAAATGGCACCTACTAAAAATAAAAGTAAGAAAGTGAGACCTTCTCCTATAAATTGTTTTGTTTTTCTTAATTGATAATTATTAATTGCATTTATTTTAGCACCATAGGCTTTATCACTCATAAGAACAGACTGTGACTTTATAAATGCAATTTCAATATTTTGTTTTTCTAATGATATATACCACCATATGAATGCAGCAATCATATAAATAAGAAATAACCAATAAATTAGACTTACTAATTTTAATTTATTTATTTTTATAGTTTTCCCATTCATGGTATAACTTTTTCAACCCTAATACCTGTAGATAAAATATTTTCCAAAGGATCTTCTCTCATTGTATGCTGAATGATAATTTCATTCAACCCTTTATTAAAATGAAAAGGTGTAGAACCTATTTGAATTCTTTGTTCATAAATATCATCCATTCCCACTCCTAGCCAGCCTTTGGCATCATCGGCTAAATTTAAATTTGCTACTTGTTTAGTGCTTTTTTGATTGGGATTTTTCATTATTATATCCAACCAAATATTTTTATAATGATAGGCATTGTGGTGCCTGATTACAAAGTAAACTTTATATGCCGCCGTGGAATCTGTTACATTAAATTGGTAATGGTTGGCTTGCTTGGTATACCACTGATGGTCTGGGTAAAGGGTACTTTGTTCAAAGAGCTGCTTTGTTTCGCAGCCAATGAGCATAATAGATAAACCTAATAAAATAAAAGTAAAGGAATTTTTGAATGTTCCCATTTATAAAACATTTAAGATTTGTTCTTTAGCTTTTTCTAACTCGTCCTTCATTAATATGACAGCCTTCTGTATATCAACATCATTCGCTTTAGAACCCGTGGTGTTAATTTCTCTTCCCATTTCTTGTAAAATAAAAGAAAGTTTTTTTCCTTTGCTCGGTTCTGTTTCTTTTAAAACCGATTTAAAATAATTACAATGATTATGCAGCCTTACTTTTTCTTCTGATATATCAATTTTTTCAATATAATAAATAAGTTCCTGCTCTAGTCTATTGGAATCATATTTATCAGGCCCCACTTGTTGCTCCAATAATTTAATTAATCCTTCTTTAATTTTTGTTCGTCTTTGTGGCTCCCATTTTTCGATAGCTGCTTGATGCATTTCAATTGCTGAAATACGTTGCAGTAAATCTTTTTCTAAAGATTTACCTTCTTCCTTTCGATGCAATACTAAAACATTGATGGCTTCATTTAATAATACTTGGACCTGCTTCCACTCTTCTTCCTCTAGCACATCATTACTTGAAGAAACCACCTCAGGCATTTTTAACAAAGTACTTAAAATATTTTCTTTTGTTATTCCCAATTCATCAGCTAACTCCAAAATAGGTTTATAATAAGATTTAGCTAAATCTTTATTCACAGATACTGGCTTTGACATCCCATTGGACCGAATAGTAATAGTAGACTCCACACTCCCTCTCATTAAAACTTCATTTAATCTATTTCTAATTTCTACCTCGTAGGGCTTTAACAGGGAGGGAATATTCAGACGTAAATCAAATTGCTTGCCATTGAGTGATTTAACTTCCACCAAAATTGTTTTGTCATTTGAGCTTGCTTCTGCTCGCCCATATCCTGTCATTGAATATAACATAGGAGCACCAGTTTAAATAAGGTATAAAGGTATTAAATAATAGACTAGCAAGGACATTTTTTAAAAATCAATACCTATTTCTGTTTTTTTGCGTTGCTCATACCCTATAAAATCAAAACTATACAATTTTCCTGGACGATGAGTAACATTTAATTCCATTTCATGGGTATCAATAAGATACCCCATAGCAGCAAATTTTTTTCTAAAATTGCGACGATCTAATTTACAATTTAAAATAGCCTCATACACATTTTGTAATTGTCTTAATGAGAACTTAGAAGGGAGTAAATTGAAAGCAAGTGGATGTTCTTGAATTCTTTTTCGCAACCAATGTATACAAAGCTCTAAAACCTCCTTATGATCAAAAGCCATTTCTGAAATGAGGTCTATGGGATGCCAGTTTAAATCATGATCAGTAATAGATAATGCATGATGTTGTACATTCAACAAAGAGGCGTATACCGTCGTAACTACCCTTCCTCCTGGATGTCTATTGGGTTTACCAAAGCAATGTACTTGTTCTAAATACACATCTTTCATCCCTGTTCTTTCAAATAACACCCTATAGGCAGCATCTTCTAAATCCTCATTAGATTGTACAATATCTCCCAATAAAGAGTATTTATTTGTAAAAGGGGGTAAATCACATTTAATGAGCAGCACTTTTAAAGAATTTTGATCAAATCCAAAAATGACACAATCCACGGTTAAAGGAACTTTTGGGTAAGAATCCACCAAGGTAACCGCATCTTTATTGAAAAAGGTATTTTGGTTTGTACTAAACTGATTATTTTCTGTCATAAATAATAAAAAATAAAATTATTTTTAT
>CAZWTV010000114.1:0-5313 GCA_964637225.1 uncultured Sediminibacterium sp. | reverse complement strand
AAAAGGTCTTTTAATTATTAGTTACGAACATTCAAACAATAATGAAGAAAAAAATGAAAAATTTATTAAAAAAGAATTTAGCAAAAAAAGCTTCAAAAGAACTTTTAGCTTAGATGATAAAATAAATAGTCAAGCAATTGAAGCAACTATGGAAAATGGTATTTTAAATATTCATCTTCCTTTAAAAGAAGAAAATGTGGAACCTAAAAAAATTATCAGTATTAAGTAGTAATGTACTGTTAATTAAAAATAAGTACAAGTATAAAAAAGCCTCTCAAATTTTGAGAGGCTTTTTTTAATAAGACTATCTTAGATAACCCAATATCTTCAACATGGATTGTGCAGATTGTTCTTTAGCATACACCCAATCTACTAACTTTCCTGTTTTAGGATCTTTTTCAATTACTACATGTTTGGGTGAAGGAATTAAACAATGCTTAATTCCGCCGTAGCCACTAATTTGATCCTGATAAGCACCCGTATGGAAAAATCCTACATACAAAGGTTCATTATTTTCATCGGTCTTATTTTCAATTAATTCATTTTTCAATTTGGGCAAGAACACCTCATTTATATGTTCTTCAGAATCATAATAGTCATGGCTATCACAGGTTAAGCCTCCTAAAACCACTCTTTGATAATCGTTCTCCCATTTATTCACAGGTAACATTAAAAACTTTTCACCAATACCCCAGGTATCAGGTAAAGTAGTTATAAAAGAGGAATCAATCATATACCAACACTCTCTATCGTTTTGTTTTTTCTGTGCCAGCACTTTATAAATATGTGCCATACTTTCTCCAACAGTAAAACTTCCAAACTCGGTATAAATATGAGGCATAGGAACCCTAGCTTTTTTACAAGCTTTTTTAATATTTGAAACTATCTCATTAATCATGAACTGATAATCATATTCAAAACCTAAAGAATGTTTTATAGGAAAACCACCTCCAATATTTATAGAATCTAATTCTGGACAAATTTTTTTAAGTTGACAATATAAATTGATGATTTTATTTAATTCTGACCAATAATAGATATCGTCCTTAATGCCTTTATTCAAAAATATATGTAGCATTTTTAGCTGAAACTTATCTTCATAGCCTTCGATTTCATCTACATAAAATTCTAAAATATCTTTGGCCCTGATTCCTAAACGTGAGGTGTAAAAAGGAAAGCTGGGCTCTTCCTCTGAAGCCACTCTAATGCCCAACTTGAAAGGCTCTTTAACATTACGTTTGTAAAATTGTAATTCATCTTTATTATCTAAGACAGGAATTACATTTTTAAATCCGGTATTAATTAATTTCGAAATTCTACTCATGTATAATTTCTGCTTATATCCATTACAAATAATCGATATTTCCTTATTTATTTTTCTTCTTTTATATAATTGATTAATAATATCAATATCATAAGCAAAAGAGGTTTCCAAATGAACATTATGATGAAGCGCCTCTTCTACTATAAATGAAAAATGCGAACTTTTGGTGCAATAACAATAAAAATAATCGCCTTCATATTTATGCTTTTTGAAGGCAATGGAAAACATTTTTTTTGCTTTTTTAATTTGCATTCCTATTTTAGGCAAATAAGTTAATTTTAATGGAGTGCCGTGTTTTTCGATCAGAGATTTCAAATCAATTCCATTAAACTCCAAATAACCATTATCATCTACTTCAAAACCTTCTTGAGGAAAATGAAAAGTTTGATTAACCAACGAGGTGTAGGTATTGTTCATTTGTAAACTGGGTTAGTTTGTTAGTTAGTTTTAGAGAACAAAAATAGTCCTTTGATGGGAAATAGGGGATGGAATTTTTATAGAAGTGGGGAGTTAATTTAGAAAAACTGGGCCCCATTTAAAATAAAAAAGCCCAACCTTTTTTGACTCAGGCTGGGCTTATTATAAATCTTGAATAATATAATAGAAAACTACTTAACCGATTGCACTAGGGCTTTGAAGCTAGCGGGCTCATTCATAGCCAGATCTGCTAGAACTTTACGGTTTAAATCAGCTCCTTTTTTAGCTAATAAATTAATGAACTGGCTATAAGTTAAACCTTCTTCACGAACAGCAGCGTTGATACGAGCAATCCATAAAGTGCGGTATTCACGCTTTTTTAACTTACGTCCTACATAGCTATAAGTCAATCCTTTTTCTAATACGTTTTTGGCTACGGTATAAACGTTTTTACGTTTACCATAAAAACCTTTTGCTTGGTCTAATATTTTCTTTCTTCTTGCTCTAGAGGCAACCGCATTTTTTGAACGTGGCATAATTAATATTTTTTTGAATCTATGGTATCAAATAAATAGAGTGAATTTGATGTGGAGACTCGATGAATTAAATAGTGAATAAATTTTTTTGGACTACCCTTTTAATCTTAATAAACGTAAAACGAAATCTTTATTGGTAGCACCAACAAGACCTTTTTGTCTCATAGCTCTTTTACGTTTTGTCGATTTTTTAGTGAGAATATGCCTTTTGAAGGCTTTTTGGAATGTGATTTCACCTGTTCCAGTAACTTTGAAACGCTTTTTTGCGCTCGAGTTAGTTTTAACTTTTGGCATTTTATAATCTTTACGATTACTCCCTACTGGCGGCCCTGCTCAGGCAGTGCACTTGTTGAGCCTTGTGGGAAATGGAGGGCAAAGGTAGGTTCAAATAGTGAAATAACAAAAAAAATGAACCATTCTAATAATAGTAATGGCTCATTGACATATAATGTACAAATAATATGAAAATCAATACTTTAACGAGGTATAAATAGTTTTATTTAGGAATTAGATTTCTTTTTTCCTGCTGCTTTGGGCTGAAAAATTGCAAACATTCTCTTTCCTTCTAATTTAGGCATACTTTCCAAGCTACCAGCCTCTGCTAAACGTTCTGCAAATTTTAAAAGAAGCAACTGGCCCCTATCTTGAAACATAATGGCTCTTCCCTTGAATTGTACATAGGCTTTTACTTTATTACCGTCTTGTAAAAACTTTTCTGCGTGTTTGGCTTTAAAATCAAAGTCATGGTCATCTGTTCCAGGAGTAAAACGAATTTCTTTAATTTCAGATTGTTTTGAATTCGCTTTCATCTCCTTTTCTTTACGCTTTTTCTCGTATAGAAATTTCTTATAATCAATGACTTTACAAACAGGAGGATCGGCAGTGGGAGAAATCTCTACAAGATCTAAACCTTGTTCTGCCGCTATTTTCAAAGCATCTTGGGTATTGTACACACCTACAGTGATGTTGTCTCCTACCAATCTAATTTGTGGAACGCGAATTCGATCATTAATGCGATGCTCTGGTTCTTGTTGTTTTTGAAACCTTGGGTTGAATCTGGGTCCTCTGTTGGGTAATGCCATTCAGTATTTAATCGTTTGTTAACTAATGTAAAGATAGTCAATGTTATGATATGGGCGCTAATCTTTCTTTGATTTCTTCAAGCACCTGAACTAAGAAAACATTTTTGTCTAACATACCTAAATCTCCTTTCCCCTGACGTCTAACAGATAATTTATTTTCCGCAACTTCTTTTTCGCCAATGACCAACATGTAGGGCACTTTCATCATTTCGGTATCTCTAATTTTTTTACCAATTTTCTCATTTCTATCGTCGATTTCAACTCTAACACCTGCTTTTTTGAATTGTTCTAAAACCTCTGCTGCATAGGGCATAAACTTCTCACTGATGGGTAATATTTTCACTTGTAATGGCGCTAACCAAACAGGAAACTTACCCGCATAATGTTCTAATAAAAATCCAATAAAACGCTCATGGGTACCTAAAGGTGCTCTATGAATTATCAAAGGAGTTTCAGGTTCGTTATCCTTATTGGTAAAATTTAAGTTGAATCTTTTTCCTTGAGCAAAATCTACTTGATTAGTGGCTAATGTAAATTCTCTTCCAATGATGCTCCAAATTTGAACATCAATTTTAGGTCCATAAAAAGCGCCTTCATCCTGAACTTCAATAAAAGGAGTTCCCGTTTCTATGAGTACTTCACGCACCATTGCCTCGGTTTCCAACCAAAGCTTAGGTTCATTGATATATTTTTGCCCTAATTTTTGTGGATCGTGTAAACTTAAACGCATTACGTATTTATCAATTCCAAAAATTTTGAAATACTTTAAATACATATCATTTACTGCTCTAAATTCTTGTGCAAATTGATCTTTGGTACAATAAATATGTGCATCATTCATATGTAAACATCGCACACGCATGAGTCCAAATAGTTCCCCACTTTGTTCATATCTATAACAAGTGCCATATTCTGCCAAACGAAGTGGCATATCCTTATAACTCTTGGGTTCAGCATCGAAAATTTTATGATGATGAGGGCAGTTCATTGCCTTTAAATAATATTTAGTTCCATCTAATTCCATAGGGGGAAACATACTATCCTGATAATAAGGCAAATGTCCGCTCTTCATATACATACTCTCCTTAGCTATATGAGGCGTTACTACTCTTTTATAGCCTGCTTCTTGCTCAGTTTGTTTAGCTAAATTTTCTAACTCTTCAATAATGATAGTGCCATTGGGCATCCATAGAGGCAGACCCGATCCCACATCATCATCCATAGTATAAATACTTAATTCTTTGCCTAATTTACGATGGTCTCTTTTCTTAGCCTCTTCTAGTAATAATAAATATTCCTCCAACTCTTTCTGATTTGGAAAAGTGATACCATACACACGTGTCAACATTTTATTTTTTTCATCCCCTTTCCAAAAAGCACCAGCGATATTAGTTATTTTAATGGCTTTAATAAATCCGGTGTGGGGAATATGTGGCCCACGACATAAATCGGTGAATGCACCTTGTGTATAAAACGTGATGGATCCATCTTCCAATCCAGACAATAAATCTAATTTGTATTCATCTTTTTTCTCAGTGAAATAAGCAATAGCTTCTGCTTTTGGCAATTCTTTACGAATAAAAGCATTAGCTTGTTTTGCCAATTCATTCATCTTTTTTTCAAGTGAAAGAACATCTTCTTCTCTAATAGTTTTATCACCTAAATCAATATCATAATAAAATCCTTTCTCTAAAGCAGGTCCCACCCAAAATTTAGCACCAGGAAATTGCATTTCTACCGCTTCTGCCAATAAATGTGCTGATGAATGCCAAAAAGTATTTTTACCCTCGGTATCATCCCAAGTTAATAATTTTAAAGTAGCATCTTGTTCAATAGCACGTGTCGCATCATATACTTCCCCATTTACAGAAGCTGCTAATACTTTCTTTGCCAAACCCTCACTAATTGATTTTGCAATACCTAAAGCAGTAATTCCTTTTTCATAGGAACGCAC
>CAZWTV010000113.1:0-5334 GCA_964637225.1 uncultured Sediminibacterium sp. | reverse complement strand
AGCCTAAAAAAATTATACAACCCGTTTTAGGTTATAGATCGGTAGCCCTTTTAAAAGTGGATGGTTATCAATTTAAAGATCTTAATAAAAATGGTTTATTAGATAAATACGAAGATTGGCGATTATCTGATGAAGATAGAACGAAGGACTTACTTACCAAAATGAGTGTTGAAGAAAAAGTAGGCTTTATGTTAATAAGTACTTCTCGTTTAAAAAGTGAACGTTCAGCACAAATAAACACTGCTACCGATAATTCTATCATACCCTCTAGTGATTTAAACGAAGAAGATCAAATTAGCCTTAATAATATTTTTACTCGTAAACCCCTTGCTTATCCTATGATGAGTGCTGTAGGGGCTACAAAGGGAATTAAGCAATTTCATCTAAGACATTTTATTTTTCGTGCTAATGTGAGTGCGAGATTAACAGCTGAATGGGCTAATAAATTACAAGCACTAGCAGAAAGTGATGGATTAGGTATTCCTGTAATTATTGCATCAAATCCCAGAAACCATATAACAAAAGATGCATCTATAGGTTTAAGTGTGGGTGCAACAGTATTTTCAAAATGGCCAGGCGAATTGGGTTTATCTGCCATGCGTGATTTAAAATTAGTTCGCGAGTTTGCCAATATTGCACGGCAAGAATGGGCCGCTGTGGGATTAAGAAAAGGCTATATGTACATGGCAGATTTATCTACCGAACCACGCTGGCAAAGAATTGAAGGCACTTTTGGTGAAAACGCTAATTGGGTTGCAAAGATGATTACAGAAGTTGTATTAGGTTTTCAAGGTTCAAAATTATCTAATACTTCTGTCGCCATGACTACAAAACATTTTCCAGGAGGTGGTGCAGGTGTAGGAGGCCAGGATCCTCACTTTGAATGGGGGAAGTATGAACATTTCCCAGGAAATATGTTTCAAAATAATTTAATTCCATTTCAAGCTGCCATTAAAGCTGGGACTTCCGCTATCATGCCTTATTACTCTTTACCATTAGATACCAAGTATGAGAAGGTTGCTTATGCTTATAATAAACAAGTGATTCACGATTTACTTAGAGATAGCTTAGGATTTAAAGGGATTATTAATTCAGATACGGGACCCATTGACATGATGCCTTGGGGTGTAGAAGATTTATCCATTCCTGAGCGATATAAAAAAGCAATTGAAGCAGGAATAAATTTATTTTCTGGAACGGGAGATCCCACCAAATTATTAGAGACAGTAAAATCAGGTATGGTAGATATGAAACTAATTGACGAATCGGTTTCACGTTTACTTATTGAAAAATTTTCATTGGGTCTTTTTGAAAATCCATATGTTGATGAAGATGCGGCTGAAAAAATTGTAGGAAATGCACAATTTCAAGCAAAAGGAGATCTAGCCATGCGTAAATCAATTGTACTACTCAGAAATGAATCAAAAATGCTTCCTCTTAAAGTGAAAACAAAAATTTACTTTGAATCTTATTTCCAAAGAAGAAGTGAAAATAATCCTAGTGAAGTATATGTATCTAATAATAATACCTATAACGTTGAATTTGTAAAAACTCCCGAAGAAGCAGATGTTATTCTTTTATGGATAACACCAGGTGTAAAATCATTATTTCAATCTGGGGGGTCTCCTATATATCTAAATATGTCAAAGAATTCAGTAGATACTAATTATATAAATAAACTTACAAGTAAAAAGCCCACTATCTTAGCAATTAATTATACGAACCCTTGGGTCATTGATGAAATTTATAATAATCAAACCAAGAAAAATATCAAAGGTGTAATTGCTACTTTTGGAACTACACATGAAGCGCTACTTGACATTGTTTTAGGAAAGTTTAATCCTACAGGTAAAATGCCCTTTACTACTCCTATTTCAAATGAAGTTGTAGATAAACAGTTGTCTGATGTACCAGGAAATTTAAAAGGTAAAAGTTATGCCTTATTCAAGTTCGATGAAGGAATTAGTTACCATTAAGCATATTTTTTATCTTAATTTTTAGAATTAACTTAAAATATTTTCTTTAATTGTATTGCATTTAAAATAGCTTCTCCTTTAATAGGCACAAATTCTAAAGTAATACCAGTATTATTATTTATATTTAGAGTGTGCTTAGATGAGTATAAGTGTAAAGGCTCTAAGTTTTCACCATTACTTAAATTGTTTATAAACATTTGTCCATTAAGTAAAATATTAAAACTTCTTTCTTTAAAATCCTCTTGTACAGCACTACTTCCTAAATTATATACTAAGTCAGTAGATTTTGTTGGTGATAATAATTCTACAAAATGTAAAGTAAGCTCATATTTTCCGTTTGGTACATCAAAACGAAATTGTTGGATACCCGTTCTTTGTGTTTGATATAGTGGCTCATCATTTGTTCCAATGATATCCTTTGTAGTTCCATAACCAGTTCTAGTACTACCTTTTACTGTAAATATTTGTCCGCCAATATAACCCCAGCTACCCTTTTGATATTCTTGCTCAGGGATCCATGTTTTTCCACTGAGGGCATCAAAATAAAATCGCTTATCGCCAAGACTTATATTCATTTCAGTAAAAGGAATATTTTTATTTTGAAGGTTTTGTGAAAGTAATTTATAATGAATTTGAGCATGATCTTCTATAGATTTACCATTTTCATTTGCAAAAGCAGATAATTCATTATTACCATCTATAAAAGGTACTTCAAAAGTAACAACACCTTGTTGGGTCTCCTTGGTTGCTATTTCATTACCATTCAATTGTAGGGTAACCCTTTTTTGATTACTAAAAATAGTAATAGGTTGTGGGCTTACTAATTGAGTCTCTGAAATAGCAAAACCAGTTCTTTCATTCCATTCTTTAGAACCAATTTGAAGAAAAGGACTATTTAATAAATTGGCTTGATAAAAACGATATGCGTCCTTAGGTTTTCGATCTAAAGTTAAAAGTCCTTTTGCATTTACATGTGGTGTAGTTTCTACTCTCTGTTCAGAACTAAATTCTGCTAAATTCCAAATCATTGCTGCTGCAACAAATGGCCTATTCATTATGTCTTTTAAATAAGACTGATGTAATTGAGTAGTATATTCAATAGTTTTATCAAATCGATCAGGTTTAAAATTATGTAAACGTATGTCAGCATCAGATCCATATTCTGTAACTAAAACAGGTTTTTGAGGGAGTTCCTCATGATGTTTGTCTAGAAATTTACCAAAATCATCTAAAGTCCCACTATACCATCCTTGATAAAGATTCCAACCTACTAATTTTGGAATTTTTGTGAGACCAACTTTATTATATAATTCCCAAGCTCCATGATTTGGTATCATAGTATAACGTGAACTATCTTCTGAATGTGTAATATTCTCTAATTCTTGCGCCAATTTTGCTACAGCTTTAAAATAGGTTTCTTGTTGCTCTGAATTTTTTGCGTAACGAGGCATTAATAAAACTTCATTCATATAAGTCCACATAATTAGACTAGGGTGATTATAATTTTGCCTTATCATTTCAATATGCATTTGTTTGGCATTATTTGAAAAAGATTCGGATTCTGTGATTCTATTAACAATAGGTGTTTCAATAGATGTTAAAATACCCAAACGATCACATGTTTCTATTATAGTAGGATCTTGTGGATAATGAGCTATTCTTAAAAAATTACCTCCCATTTGTTTTAATAATTCAACATCATGTACATGCATAGCATCTGGCAATGCATTACCCATATCTTTAAAATCTTGATGACGGCTTGCTCCTATCAATTTAACAGCTTTACCATTTAAGAAAAAGCCTTTTTCGGCATCAAAATGAAACCAACGAAAACCTAAAGGGTTAACAATTTCATCTAATTTTTGGTTATTAGCAGCATCATTAATAGTGGAAACCACTCTATATAAATAAGGATTTTCAATAGACCACAAATGTTGTCTGTTTATATTTTTAAATTCTTGTTCAAAATTTAATGTTTGTCCCGCATTAATTGTAAGTAAACTATTTTGTTCAGCTACTAATTTACTATCTGCATCAAAAATTTTATTTGAAATAATAAGTTTTCTTTTTACTGAATTTCCATTAATTAATGCTCCTTTAATATTTACAACTGCATTGTAATCATTGACAACTGGTGTACTTATAAAAACTCCTGAAGACGCATAATTATCTACATCAAAATGTACTTTATTAATTGCTTGTAAATAAACATCTCTATATATTCCACCAAAGAAAGTAAAATCTGCAGATAAAGGGGGTATATTTTCATTATGACTATTATCTACCTTAATTAATAATTCATTCGGAGTAGTACCTTCAGTATTGAAGTTGATGAATTTTGCAATAGGAAATGAAAATGCATTATAGCTTCCAATGTGATTACCTACCCATTTTCCGTTCACATATATATCTGCTACTTGAGCCACCCCTTCAAAATATATATAGATATCTTTATCTTTCCATTCTGAAGGAATATATATTATTTTTTTATACCATCCCTCCCCTCTATAATATCCGGGAACTTCATCATTTACATCTTCAGCATTCCATGTATGTGGAATAGAAATTAATGACCATTTTTGTGTATTACTATTTTTTAAGGTATCTCCTTTGCAAAACATCCAATTTGAGTTTATGGTAGTAGAAATCCGATCCTGTGCATTCGAGGAAAATAAAATAAAAAATAGTAAAGTCAGAAAGGAAAATTTAATCTTCATAATAAAATTTTGTTTGCCTAATAAAAATGTAAAATAAGAATTTGTAATTTAGTAATTTTATGTCAAAAAAAAATCTATAGTAGTTATAAAATTCTACTATAGATTTTATCAAATGTATTAAGTAAATAAGAGATTATTTCTTATTTAGAGAAATTCAATAGGAACTATTTTGCTGGAGTTAGTGGCATATTTGAATTAAACTCATCTCTATGTAATTTCCATTTACCATCCTCTTTTTTCCAAAGAACTAAGTACTTACCTTTTTCAACTACGGTTCCATCTTTAATGTTTAACTCAAATCCACCTTCTTCAGTGATTGTATTTTCATTACCCCATATTTCCTTTGTAGTTAATTTAATACCTGTAATACCACTTTTAAAAATTCCAGAAATAGCAGAAATGATAGCGGCTCTCCCTTCAGCAGCAGGACTATTTGGTGCCATTAATTTTGCATCAATGGTATAAGAATTAGTAGCTAATCCAACAGAATCACCTTTACTTACATAATCTTCAAAAATTTTATTAGCTGCAGTAATTTCTTTTTGAGCATTCACCAAATCAAAAGAAGTCTTAGCGTCATTTGAACTTGAACAAGCGAATAAGCTCATTACAATAATTGTACTTACAATAATTTTTTTCAT
>CAZWTV010000112.1:0-5411 GCA_964637225.1 uncultured Sediminibacterium sp. | reverse complement strand
AATTTCAGTCTATGGTATATTTATAAGCCATTGTCTCGGCAGGCCGTGTTTTACCTTTTCTTTCTTCCATTCATTGGTCTACCGCTTTTTTTCCAGTGCCAGTAACACTTTGATAAGTACTTACTACAACTCTTTTAATTTTATATTTTTTATGTAGAGGTTGTAATGCTACGACCATTTGAATAGTAGAACAATTTGGATTTGCAATGATGAAATCCTCAGTGCTTAAAACTGTCGCATTCACTTCAGGCACTACTAATTTTTTTGTAGGGTCCATTCTCCAGGCAGAAGAATTATCTATCACACGTATACCTGCTGCAGCAAATTTTGGAGCCCACTCTAATGAAGTGCCTCCTCCAGCTGAAAATAAGGCCACTGCTGGTTTTGCAGCAATACCTTCTTCCATAGTCATTACTTTATAAGCTTTTTCTTTAAATATCACTTCTTTGCCTTTGGAACGAGCGGAAGCCACTGGAATTAATTCAGTTATCGGAAAATTTCTTTGGGCTAAAACCTCTAACATTTTGGTGCCTACCAAACCTGTAGCACCTACCACTGCAACTTTCATAGTTAATTTTTATTTTTTAATTATAAAAAAGCCTTCCAATTTCTTGGAAGGCTTCTGAATTTATTTTTTCACATACAAACAATCAGCACCTTCCTATTAAAGAGGTTTCTTAATTTGTTTGATATGTTTATTTTTATACATGTTAGACACAAAATTAATTGGAATCTAATGAATCTCCAAATTTATACTATTTCAGTATTAAAATTTACTAATTGAACAAACGATTGTATGCGTTTTGAAATGTCTGCTTGCGTAATCTCAGTTAATCTTTGAGTACCAAATTTTTCTACACAAAAACTAGCTAAAGCACTACCCACAATTATTGCCGACTTCATATTTTCAAAAGAATAGTCTTTAGTTTTAGCAAGATGCGCTACAAAACCACCAGCGAATGTATCTCCAGCACCTGTAGGATCAAAAACTTCTTCTAAAGGTAAAGCAGGTGCATAGAAAACCTCATTGCCATGAAATAATAATGCACCATGTTCCCCTTTTTTAATAATTAAAAATTTAGGACCCATCCCCATAATTTTTTTGGCCGCTTTCACTAAACTAAATTCACCACTTAATTGACGCGCTTCACTATCATTGACCAATAATACATCCACTAAACTAATGGTATGCAATAAATCATCCATCATAATTTCCATCCAAAAATTCATGGTATCCATTACAATAAGTGCAGGTCGTTTTTTCATTTGCTTAATCACATTACTTTGAACACCAGGCACTAAATTCCCTAACATTAAAATTTCACAATCTTGATAGCTATCAGGCACTACAGGTTCAAAATTCTCTAATACATTTAATTGTGTTTCTAAAGTATCACGAGTATTCATATCTAAATGATATTTACCACTCCAAAAAAATGTTTTTTCGTTTTTTTTGATTTGAACGCCTTCTAAAATAACTCCTCTTTTTGATAAAGCCTCTAATTCAGAAGAGGGAAAATCTCCACCCACCACTGAAATTTGTTTAACAGTGGTAAAATTGGAAGCACACCATGCTATATAGGTGGCTGCTCCCCCTATAATTTTATCGCTTTTACCAAAGGGGGTTTCAATGGCATCAAAAGCCATAGATCCTACTACTACTAATGACATGTTTTTGTTTTTAATTTTTCGCAGCGAAACTACGATTAATACATTGAATATTTTTCAGTTCCGTTCAAATTATACCCACTTTGTAAGCAAGTCACTGATATTCAAAAACTAACAAAATCAAGGTTTTTTTAAAAATAAGTATGAATTACAAAGACTTAATTCTCTATTTTTGTACAAAGTATTAATAAATTTTTCAAAATGGCTAGAATAAAAACTGAAAAAAATGGCTCCAGAAAGGATGTCATTGTTAGTAAAGCAGCAACACTTTTTCGTGAAAAAGGCTATAAAGCCGCCAGTATGCGTGATTTGGCAGAAGCAGTGGGTGTAGAAGCTGCAAGTTTATACAATCATATAAAATCAAAAAGTGAATTATTACACGAACTCGTATTTAATGTAGCTAATAGATTTGTATTAAAAATGGATGAGATTGAATCGGAGCCAATAAGTTCTTTACAAAAAATGGAAAAGCTGTTACGTTTTCACATTAATGAAATGATTCATCATTATGAAGAAGTATATGTAAGTGATAGGGAATGGAAGCATTTATCGGATCCTTACTTATCTAATTTCCAAAATCAAAGAAGAGTTTACCGTAAAAGAATTGCAGCCATAATTGAAGAGGGAATTAGAAAAAAAGAAATCAAAGCCATTGATGCCCCAACGGTAGTCTTGATATTTTTACATGCTGTAAGTGGTATTGAAAGTTGGCATAGATCTACTAAAAAAATAAATGCTGCTGAATTAGAACAAAATATGGTCGCCATATTAATTGATAGATTAAAAGACAATAAATAAACTGACTTATTAGGCAAATATAATAATCTCGCTATTCAAGCAAGATTTGGTTAACTTTACCCATTATATTTTTAACGTGTCAGAAAGAAATAATTTTATTGATTACATCCGCATTTTTGCCCATAGCGGACATGGTGGAGCAGGTTGTAAACATTTTTTACGCAATAAATTAACTGCCAAAGGTGGACCAGACGGAGGAGATGGTGGACGAGGAGGTCATATTATTCTAAGAGGCAATGCTCAATTGTGGACCTTACTTCATTTACGCTACTATAAAAATGTAATTGCAGAAGACGGAGAGAATGGATCAAAAAATAAATGCACTGGCAGAGATGGTAAAGATATTATAATTGAAGTTCCCTTGGGAACTATTGCTAGAGATGAATTAACAGGAAAAGTAGAAGCAGAAATTTTAAAAGATGGCCAAGAGATTATCTTACTAAAAGGGGGGCGTGGTGGTTTAGGAAATGCCAATTTTGCCACTCCCACGCAACAAGTGCCTGAATATGCTCAACCAGGAGAGGAAGGTGTAGAAGGTTGGAAAAATATTGAATTAAAAGTTCTTGCCGATGTCGGACTGGTTGGTTTTCCCAATGCTGGAAAGTCTACCTTACTTTCTGTAATTACTGCTGCAAAACCTAAAATTGCGAATTACGCATTTACTACTTTAACACCTCAATTAGGCATGGTAGCCTATCGTGATAATTTATCTTTTTGTATTGCAGATTTACCTGGTATTATTGAAGGTGCAGCAGAAGGAAAAGGCCTCGGACATCGCTTTTTAAGGCATATCGAAAGAAATGCAGTATTATTATTTTTAATTCCTGCAGATAGTGATAATCATAAAAAAGAGTTTGAGATTCTAAAAAACGAATTGGAAAAATTCAATCCTGAATTATTACAAAAAGAATTTATAATTGCTATTTCAAAAGCAGATTTACTAGATCAAGAATTAACCGATGCGATTACAAAAGAACTTCCAAAAAATATTCCACACCTCTTTATATCTTCAGCCATTCAAAAGAATTTAGTAGAATTAAAAGATATTTTATGGAAGGCTTTAAACAAGCCTATTTAATAAAACTTAATTAAATTAACTTTAGTTTAATTCAATTTAATTTGCAGAAGCTTTGACAGCCTTACTTCTAGTGTTTTCATCTAAAATAGACTTACGCATTCTTACCGATTTAGGTGTTACTTCTATACACTCATCAAATTGAATGTATTCCATACACTCTTCTAAAGTAAATAAGATTTTGGGGGTTATACGAACGCTATCATCACTTCCACTAGCACGATGATTGGTTAATTTTTTCATTTCAACTGCGTTAATATTTAAATCTCCTGGTTTTATATGTTCAGCTAGAATCTGACCTGCATAAATATCTTCACCTGGCTCCACAAAGAAACGACCCCTGTCTTGCAATTTATCAATAGAATATGCTGTTGTTAACCCTGCAGTTTTGGCAACTAACACACCATTGCTTCTACCAGGTATAGGGCCTTTCCATGGTTTATATTCATTGAATCGATGTGCCATAATAGCTTCACCAGCAGTTTGAGTTAACATTTGAGAACGAAGTCCAATTAAGCCTCTAGAGGGGATATCAAATTCTAAATGTTGCATGGAGCCTTTAGATTCCATAATGAGCATCTCCCCTTTCTTTTGAGTTACTAAATCAATTACTTTACCACTATATTCAGAAGGAACATCTACCACTAATATTTCAAATGGTTCATGTTTACGACCATCTATTTCTTTAATTAAAACTTGAGGATTTCCCACGGTTAATTCATAACCTTCTCGACGCATGGTCTCTACTAATACACCTAAGTGTAAAATTCCACGACCAAATACCATAAAGCTGTCAGCACTATCTGTTTCTTCAACACGTAATGCTAAATTCTTTTCTGTCTCTTTCATCAAACGATCTCTAATATGACGAGAAGTAACAAACTTACCTTCCTTACCAAAGAAAGGAGAGTTATTGATACTAAATGTCATACTCATAGTAGGTTCATCTACACTTATAACAGGCAATGCCTCCGGATTTTCAGGATCTGCAATCGTATCACCAATACTAAAATCTTCTAATCCTACCACAGCGCATAAATCTCCAGAATTGACTTCTGTAACTTTACGCTTTCCCATTCCTTCAAATACATATAATTCTTTTACTTTATTTTTTTTAATCGTACCATCGGCTTTCACAAGTACTACATTTTGACCTTCTTGAATAGCACCTCTTTCAACTTTACCAATTGCAATACGTCCAAGGAAAGAAGAATAATCCAATGAAGTAATTTGCATTTGTGTGTGCCCTACTTTTACATGGGGTCCTGGTACATATTTTAAAATTCCATCCATTAGAGGGAAGATATCTTCACAAGGAGTCAAACTATCGTTAAACCAACCCTTTTTTCCACTACCATAAAAAGTAGGGAAATTTAATTGGTCCTCGGTAGCATCTAAATTGAAAAATAATTCAAAAACAGCATCGTGTACTTCATCAGGACGACAATTATCTTTATCCACCTTATTAATAATTACAATAGGTTTTAAATTTAATTGTAAAGCTTTCTGTAATACAAAACGTGTTTGTGGCATGGGGCCTTCAAAAGCATCTACTAGTAAACAAACACCATCAGCCATTTTTAAGACACGTTCCACTTCACCACCAAAATCTGAGTGACCTGGTGTATCAATAACATTAATTTTAACATCTTTATAGGTTACTGAAGCATTCTTACTTAAAATAGTAATTCCCCTTTCACGTTCAAGCTCATTGCTGTCCATGATTAATTCACCAGTTTCTTGGTTTTCTCTAAATACTTTTGTTGCATGTAAAATTCTGTCAACCAATGTAGTTTTTCCGTGGTCAACGTGGGCGATAATAGCAATGTTTCTTATTTCCATGTACTGTTTTGAGGCTGCAAAGGTAAAT
>CAZWTV010000111.1:0-5437 GCA_964637225.1 uncultured Sediminibacterium sp. | reverse complement strand
CAATTAAACAAGGAAGCGCACCAGGAAAAGCACCTACTAAAACAGCAATTGAATTAATTTTTTTAAGTGGTGTATAAATAAAAGCATAAAGGAATAAACTAAATGCAGAAAGTAAAGCTGAAGAAAAATTAAAAAACTTCCACATTATTAATACACCCAATATTCCTGTGATAGTGGCAAAGGTATATGCCGTTTGAACCGACATTCTTCCAGAAGCCACGGGCCTATTGGCTGTACGCTTCATTTGCGCATCGGTATCTTTTTCAACTGCTTGGTTTATTGCATTAGCACTTCCTGTAATACATAAACCTGCAAAAGTTAAAAGAAAAATCATAGTCCAATCATAAGCCATTACTTTGGGAGCTAACATATAACAAATCACACAAGTAAATACCACTGTAAAACTCAGCGTGAATTTCATTAACTGTGCGTAATTGGTAAGTGTTTGTTTCAAGAAATATTTTTTTTCAAAATTATAATTCAACAAAAAGTAAGCTCAAAAGTAATTGTATCAAATTACAATGCCCTGAAAACAGGGCATTGTAAAAATCTATAAGTTTAATTAATGTGTTTCTGTTTCATCCGCACCTACAGGAGTAGTTTGTGGAATAAAATTGTGACCATCTTTACTGTAATCATAAGGCCAACGATGTACTTCTGGAATTTCACCAGGCCAGTTACCATGACCAGGACGAATAGGAGTAGTCCACTCTAAAGTATTAGATTCCCATGGGTTTTGAACTGTTACTTTACGGCCTTTGAATATAGAATAGAAGAAATTGAACAAGAATAAAAGTTGTACTGCAAATACAATCATTGCAACTGTACTAATAAAGCGGTTTAATTCAGCAAATTGTTTGAAGCTCTCCCAAATGCTAAAATCAAAATAACGACGAGGCATACCTGCTAAACCTTGATAATGCATTGGCCAGAAAATCATATAAGCACCGGCTATAGTAATCCAGAAGTGAATATACCCTAATGAATTATTTAAATAGCGTCCGTACATTTTAGGGAACCAATGATATATTCCTGCAAACATTCCAAACATAGAAGCGACTCCCATTACAATATGGAAATGTGCTACTACGAAATAACTATCGTGTAAATAAATATCTAGAGCAGCGTTTCCTAACCAAATACCTGTTAAACCACCAGAGATAAATAAGCTTACAAATCCGATGGCGAATAACATACCCGGAGTGAAACGTATATTACCTCTCCATAAAGTGGTTAACCAGTTAAATACTTTAATAGCAGAAGGCACCGCAATTAATAAGGTTAATAGCACGAATACCGATCCTAAGAATGGGTTTAATCCGGTGACAAACATATGATGCGCCCAAACTAAGAAGGCTAAAATAGCAATTGCAAATAAGGAACCTAACATTGCCATATAACCAAAGATAGGTTTGCGAGAATTCACTGACATGATTTCAGAAACCATACCCATGGCTGGTAATAAGATAATATATACCTCTGGGTGTCCTAAGAACCAGAACAAATGTTGGAATAAAATTGCAGAGCCGCCTTCATTAGATAAAGCACCCACGCCATTTACATAAATATCAGAGAGATAAAAACTAGTTCCAAAGTTTCTATCAAAAATTAATAAAATCATTCCAGACAATAAAACTGGGAAAGACAATACACCTAAAACTGCTGTAAAAAATAAAGCCCAAACAGTTAATGGCAAACGAGTCATACTCATACCCTTGGTACGCATGTTCAAAATTGTGGCGATATAATTTAAGCCTCCTAATAAAGAAGAAACAACGAATAAGGCCATTGAAATTATCCATAAGTCCATACCCGTTTTAGAACCAGGAGAAGCATCGTGTAAAGCAGATAAAGGAGGATAAGCAGTCCAACCACCACTGAAAGGTCCTGTTTCAACAAATAAAGAAGATAACATAATAACACTTGCCGTGAAGAAGAACCAATAACTTAACATATTCAAAAATGGAGACGCCATATCGCGTGCACCAATTTGTAATGGAATTAAAAAGTTAGCAAATGTTCCAGACAAACCTGCAGTTAATACAAAGAATACCAATACTGTACCGTGTGTTGTTACTAAAGCATAATAAGCTTCTGGAGTTATTTGACCCCCCTTGGCCCATTTTCCCAAGATAGATTCTAACCAAGGAAAGCTGGCATCGGGATAACCTAATTGCAAACGAAATAGTACACTCATTAATCCACCTAAGACTGCCCAAACCATACCTGTAATTAGGAATTGTTTAGCAATCATTTTATGATCTTGACTAAATACATATTTAGTGATGAAAGTTTCATGATGTGCATGATGTTCGTGATGATCATGTTGACCGTGTAAAACTGCTTCGTGACTCATACCTCTTATATTTAAATAATTTTAAACTTAATTCTGTTATTACATTTTTGATGTAGTGGTTTTCGCAGTGGAATCTGCTGCAGATGTTTTTACGCCTGCTTCAGCTGTTTTCGCAGCTGCTGGATCCTTGTCTGGGAATGCGGTGTAGTATTGTGGCTTTTGTTTGGCCATCCATAAATCATATTCCTCCTGATCTACTACTTCAATTACACCTTTCATTGAATAATGACCATTACCACACATTTGGTCACATGAAATTTCATACACAAAATTAGGATTGCCCGTTTTCTCACGCATTTCTTTAGTGGTATATAAAGGTGTAAACCACATAGTGGTAGGAATTCCAGGAACAGCGTCCATCTTCAAACGGAAATGAGTTAATCCTACATCATGAATTACATCTCTCGATCCTATGATTAATTTAACAGGTTTGCCTTTTACTACATACATAGTTTGCTCTGTTAAAATATCATCTTTAGAATAGTTGTCGTCCCAAACAATACCTACAGAGTTTACTGCTGGATCAATATTCTTATAATATTTTTTTCCAAAAACTGCATCTTTACCTGGATAACGGAATATCCATCCAAATTGTTTTCCTGTTACTTCTACCACCATTGCATCCTTAGGAGCTTCTCCTGTAAAGAAAAACCAATTACGTAAACCAAATATGACTAATATAGTTAAAGCAATAGCTGGAATGGCAGTCCAAATTAATTCTAGTTTATTACTATGTGCAAAGAAGAAAGCTTTTCTATTTTTATCTTCTTGGTATTTATAGGCAAACCAAAATAGTAAAACCTGTGTTACCACAAATACAATACCTGTTATTAACAAGGTAACCCAAAGCATTTGATCTACTTTCTCTCCCTGAATACTTGCTGCACCCTGCGCTAATTGGGTCTTACCATAGTAAGCCTTATTACAAACATAAATACCAATAAAACCGAGAATCAAAAAAGCAACCATCAAAAATCCATTGATTTTGTTGTTTTGTTGACGACTGGCTTCTTCCCCTTTTAAAATTGATACGTACTCACTTGCTTTGGCAATTTGAAAAATTACCACAAAAATGAGAACAATAATAGCAATTGATAATAATAAACCCATAACTCACTTTTTTTCTAAATCAATAATTATACTTGATGAATAATACTCTCTTTAAGGAACGGATGGTATTTAGGAATTAAAGGTTTGCTTGCTAAAGAGCGCGCTACCATTAATATCATCACACCAACGAAAAACGATAAAATTCCAAAATCAAACCAACCAAGTGAGATGTGCTCTTTCATTAAAGAACCCATTACCATTTGGTAAAAATCTATCCAGTGCCCAAATAAAATAAGTACAGCCATAAAAGCAACTAAAGTAAAATTACGTTTAGCTGAACGCTTCATTAATATAATCAAAGGACAAAGGAAGTTAATGATTAAGTTCAAAAAGAAAATAGGTTTGTAAGCCCCTTGAACGCGATGTTTGAAATACACGGTTTCTTCTGGGATATTAGCATACCATATTAACATGTATTGTGAGAACCATAAATAAGTCCAAAAGATAGAGAAGGCGAACATAAATTTACCTACATCGTGCAAGTGTTCGCTATTGGTTAATTCCATATAGCCTTTATTTTTCATGTACACTACCCATAAAGCAATTAAAGACATCCCTGCTACAAAAGAACTTGCAAAAGTATACCAGCTATACATAGTAGAATACCAATGTGCATCTAAACTCATTAACCATAACCAAGGTACTGTAGAAGCTACGGTTAAACCAAACCATACTAAGAAAAATCCTGAACGTGTCATGCTTCTAATATTGAATGAATGAGCGGTAGCATGATCCATAGGAGCCGCATCTGCTTCCAAACTAATTTGACGCATTCTATATCCAAAATAACTCCATAGAGCAATGGTAAGCGTAGTCCAAATTATAAAGAAAGTAGGATTTAAAAAACCAGCTTTACCTTTTAAGATTGGGTCTTTAGCAACTGCTTCGGTATCTAACCAATGATAAATATGATGATTATGACTTAACACCACATAGAATAATACTAATAAAGTAATACCCCCAAAAATGGGTACTAAAGTAGAAATGGCTTCTGCAATTCTTCTGAATGATTGCATCCAAGCAGCTTGTGCCATTGTGCTAAAACATAAAAAGAACATGGCAGCATTGGTGACTAAAGTCCAAAAAATAGTGTTGTACATTAAGGTTCCCCAAAAATGCACTTGCTCATGTTCATCAGAACTAAATCCTTTGGTAAACATTCCATACAATAAAGCAGCGGCACCTATGCCTATTAAAGCATAAGACCATGTTTTAAGACTACCAGGAATTTCAAATTGCTCTTTAATAGATGCCATCTTACTTCTTTTGTTTATTCTTAATATATTTAATAATCATCCAACGTTGACGCTTACTCAATTGAGAAGCGTAAGATCCCATTAAGTTTTTTCCGTAAGCAACAGAATAAAACATTTGACCTGCTGGCATACTCTCATATTTTGCATCCCCTACTAATGTAGCAGGTTTTGCAGGATAAGGACCATTGCCATCTTTATATAAAGGACCATTACCATCTAATTTTGCACCATGACAAATACCACAATTCACTAAATATAAACGCTCTGCTTCTGCTGCATCTGTTCCTGTTAAAGAATCAATTGGATTTTGAACCAATCTTGATGCATAATAGTTAGTCGTATCCCCTGCTTTATCTTTTGCATAAGGAAAAGGCATTTCCTTACCGCGGGCAATAGTACCTGCCACAGGAAGATTATCATAATAAATTCCTTTAGCTGTTAAATTGCTATGGTCTGCATAAGATTCATAAGCACGACTATAGGCCATATCTGGCATATAAATAGAACCGGGCGTACGCTTCACTTCATCGCAACTTACCATGCTAATTGCAGCAATGGCAATTGTTAAAAGCAGATTCTTATTAATGTAATTTTTATTCATCTTTTTTATCTTATAAACTAATTCAAATTTCTTTAGGTCTATACTTTATTATACTGTTTATTATACTGAAACCTGCACTGCAGCATTCTCTGCTTTATCATAAGTACCAAACCA
>CAZWTV010000110.1:0-5552 GCA_964637225.1 uncultured Sediminibacterium sp. | reverse complement strand
ACCATTAATGGTCTCCACTATGGGGGATACAATAAATTAGAAATTAATTATTTTATAATGATTTTTTGAAAATTTCATATTTATCTATACTTAACTTTATGCTATCAAACGGTTTTTTAGGAAAGTCTTGTTCAATAAAAAAGTATTCTAAACCAGCTTTACTAGCATTTTTAAATGTATTATTAAAGTCATAGACGCCTTCTCCAAAAGCAACAATTGCCCCATCACTAGTCATATCTTTTACATGCCATAGAGGAAAACGACCCGGAAATTGATTGAATATATCTACAGGATTTTTTCCTGCTTTAAATGCCCAACCTAAATCTAATTCCATTTTTAAAATATCTTCATTTACTTGATTTAAAAAATAGTCATAAGCAACTATCCCATCAATACTAGTAAATTCATTGGCGTGATTATGGTAGACTAATTGTAATCCAGCTTTTTTTGCTTGCTCCCCTGATTTTTGTAAAACCTCAGCTGCTTGCTTAATATTATCTCCACTATTCACAGGAATATTGGCACATACGATATATTTAATACCTCCTTCCGCTACTGTATCAATTAACTCCTGACTATTATCAGTTAAATTTTTCATCTGTGGCATTGAAATGGGTTTACCATCGGCCCCTAAGGGCATTTTATATCCTGGTGGTAATTTTATAGCACCTCCAATGACATGATGTGAACGCCACTGCATTCCCATGTCTTGCAAAAGTGCTTTGAACTCTTTGGGCTTTTTACCATAAATTCCTGATTGCTTACTAAAGGCAGTTTCAATATTTTTATACCCGAAGGATGCCACTTTTTCTAAAGTACCAATGGTATCATTATCTATTTCACTCATGAGGGTGAAAAGTTGTAAACCAGGGGCAGGCAATTGTTTTTTAGCAAAAACTTTTGCCCAACTTGCATGTGAAGCTAGAGCGCCGCCCATACTTAATAAGGCAGTATTTTGTAAAAATTTTCTTCTTGTATACATAAGTTTACATACTATTTAAATATTCAATGCGTTAATCTGACACAATCTAAATATTTTAGACTAAATACACAAATTATTCTATCTTTAAATTAATGTCAAAAACTAAGTCACTCCCTACCCCACTTAAGCAATTGTTAGTCAAGGGGAAAGAAGAATTACACCCAGGTGTCTCAGTAGATTGTGTCATTTTTGGATTTCATGATAACACTTTAAAAATATTATTATTACAATTAGAGTCGGTGAAAAAATGGTCACTCCCGGGTGGCTTTGTGCTACATCAAGAAAATATTGATGATGCCGCCTATCGCGTTTTACATCTAAGAACTGGACTTGAAAATATTTTTTTACAACAATTCAATGTATTTGGAAAAGCCCGAAGAACTGACCCCTCGGTACATATTACAAAGTTTCAAGAATACGGAATAAAAATACCCAAAGACAATTGGCTCATTCAAAGATTTATCACTGTGGGTTATTATGCTTTAATTGACTATACAGCAGTAAGTATCAAACAAGATAGCTATGATACAAAATTCACTTGGATGGATGTTGCCAAAATAGATAACTTAATTATGGATCATAAACAAATAGTGGAAAAAGCATTAGAGACATTAAGAATTCAATTAGCCTATTTACCCATTGGTAAAAATTTATTACCAAAAAAATTTACAATGCCTGAGTTACAAAAATTGTATGAAACAATTTTAAATAAACCGCTAGATCGTCGTAATTTTCAAAGAAAAATTATAGGCTTTGGTATTTTAAATAAATTAAGTGAAACTAGAAAAGGAGGTGCACATAAAGCTCCTTTTTTATACACTTTCAATGATAAAAAATATCAAAAAGCCTTGAGAGAGGGACTCTATGGTTCTTGGTAAATTTATTTTACTGAACTCTCTACTTCATCCAATTTACTTTTAACTGTTTTACATCTCTAGAGTTAGGCCCCACCATGATGTTAAATTCACCCGACTCCCAATCGAATTGTAAATTGGTATTATAAAACTTTAAAAGTTCAGGAGTAATTTCAAAACTTACTTTCTTTTCTTCACCTGGCTCTATTTCAATTTTTTGAAATCCTTTTAATTCCTGCACAGGCCTGGTAGAAGAGCCCACTATATCTCTAATATATAACTGTACCACTTCTTTGCCCTTTAGCTTACCTGTATTTTTAACATTTACAGAGGCTATTAATTTTTGATTTCCCTTCAATTGAGTAGAAGATAAAACAAAATTATTATATTCAAAATTAGTATAGCTTAAGCCAAAACCAAATGGATAAAGTGGGTCATTACTAACATCAATATAATTAGACTGAAATTTTGAAAACCATTTGCCTAAAGGTCTACCTGTATTTTTATGATTATAATAAAGAGGTATTTGTCCAACATTCTGAGGGAAGCTCATACTTAGTTTACCAGAAGGATTTACTTTACCTAATAAAACATCTGCAATAGCATCCCCTGCTTCTGAACCTGCAAACCAAACATCTAAAATGGCAGGCACATGAGCATCTTCCCAACTTAATGTTAAAGGACGACCATTGAATAAAACTAAAACCACTGGCTTACCTGTCGCTAGCAAAGCTTTTAAAAGTTTTTGTTGTGAAGCAGGTAAATCTAAATTAGTTTTAGAAGCACTCTCTCCACTACTCTCTGCCCCTTCTCCTAAGGCGGCCACAATAACATCAGCATCTGCACTTATTGCAATAGCTTCTTCTAATAATTGCTCTGGGGTTCGACCATCTCTTGGAATATCTTTTCCAAACAAAGTTTGTCTTTTCTCTAATTCCCAATCATCTTCTAAATTACAGCCCTTAGCATATTTAAGTTTACCAACAGCTCCCAAAGCGTCACTAAGCCCCTTTAATAAAGTAATAGATTTAGTATTATCAGCACCCACACTCCAAGTACCAGTCATATTTTCTTTGGCATTGGCAAGCGGCCCCACCAAGGCAATGGTTTTATGAGTAGCAATAGGCAAAACATTATTATTTTTTAACAGAACAAAACTTTGTGCAGCAATGGCTCTTGCTTCTTTTCTATTGGCTTCTTTAAATACTTCAGCCACGGACCTTTTTTCATCACAATATTTATAAGGATCTTCAAATAATCCTAGCTTATACTTCGCTATCAAAATTCTTTCAGTGGCTTTATCAATTTGCGCTTGAGTTACTTTTCCTTCTTTCAAGGAAATTCCTATTGAATTTAAAAAGCCTTCTCCCACCATATCCATATCTACACCTGCTTGCAATGCTTTTTCATTTACTGTTTTAAAATCACCCACCCCATGGTTTACCATTTCTGGAATACCCGTATAATCTGAGACAACGAATCCATTAAATTTCCATTGTTTTCGTAGTACCTCATCCACTAACCATTTATTCCCAGAAGCTGGAATTCCATCTATTTCATTGAATGAAACCATGACAGATCCGACACCTGCATCAACTGCTGCTTTATAAGGGGGAAAATATTCATTGTACATTCTTACACGACTCATATCGGTAGTATTATAATCTCTACCACCTTCTGCAGCACCATATAATGCATAATGTTTTACACAGGACATTATAGTATTGTTAAGCGATAAATCATCTCCTTGATATCCGTGTACCATTGCCTTTGCAATAGCTGAACTTAAAAAAGCATCTTCTCCATTGCCTTCAGAAGTTCTTCCCCAACGAGGGTCTCTAGTTAAATCTACCATAGGAGAAAAAGTCCACATAATACCATCTGCACTGGCTTCATTGGCTGCAATACGAGCGGCCCTCTCAATTAAAGGCATATCCCAGGTGGCAGACATACCCAAAGGAATAGGAAATATGGTTCTATAACCATGGATTACATCCATACCAAATAATAAGGGTATGTGTAATCTTGTATTTTTAACCGCATATTCTTGTAACTCTTTAATTTTTGTTACTGAACGAATATTAAATACACCCCCTACTTTACCTTCTTTTACTTTTTGAGCTATATCAGAACTACTTACTGCACCTGTTACAAAATCACTTGAAGCTGGTAAATTCAATTGACCTAACTTCTCTTCTAATGTCATTTTTGAAAGCAAATGATTGACAAAAGAATGCATAAGGGCGTCCTTATTCGCTTGAGCAATACTAACCAAGCTAAAAAATAAAAAAGCAATAATTAAAAGTCCTTTTTTCATAAATGGTTTTGATTTATTATGGCCAAATAATGGTGGAAGCTGCTTTTGCAGGCATATTTAGTAAAAATTTATTATTATTTTGATCAATTAAAATTTGTTTTGCCTCTGAGGTATTTAATAATAGTGAAGCCAATTTACCATTTTTTAATTTAAAACTAGTAGCTACCACAGACTTATCACTCGAAGTACTCTTTATTCTTACAGCACCAGGTTTTACAAATTTTGCAATTTGTCCAATGATATAATAACTCACATTTCTTTGTATTTTTTGATCCTGAATCGTAAATGCCCCTTTACATTCAGTACATCCGAAAGGGGTATGTGGTTCAAATTTTGCATCACTAGCTAAATTCCACTCTAATACAAGCGAGCTCCAATTTTCAATAGTTCCAATTACTATATGTTCAAGATGCCACATAAAGTCATCATCATATTTTCCTTTGGCACCCGTCCATTGTTCTGTAAAATAAATTTTTTTATCGGGATGCATATCATGCACTTCAGATAAAGCCTCTTCTTTGCCTAAATATAAATGAAAAGCAGTAGCACTAGCATAATTTTTAGCTCTTGGATCATCTAAAATTGCAATTGGATAATTTGGATGATCTGCATTATGATCAAATAAAGCCACTTCGGTTTTTATTTTTGCGGCTTTTAATTGGGGTCCTAAATAATCCCTTAAAAATTCAGTTTGCTCTTCTGCGGTCATTAACATACTAGGATTATTACCACCATGTTCAGGTTCATTTTGCATAGTAATAGAATGAATTTGAATTCCCTTAGCTTGCATCGCTTTTATATATTTCAAAAAATATTGAGCATAAGAAGCATAATATTTTTTTTGTAAGTGCCCGCCCATAGAGATACCATTTGTCTTCATCCAAATTGGGGCACTCCATGGAGAAGCCATAATTTTAATTGTTGGATTGACTTTTAATATTTCTTGTAAAATAGGAATCAAATGAACTGTATCTTTAGATAAATTGAAATGAGCTAAACCAGAATCGGTTTGATTTTTAGGCAAATCACAATAAGAAAATACTTCTGCATCTAAATCGGAAGCGCCCATACTAATTCTAATGTATGAAATTCCTAAATCGGACTCGGTTTGACCAAAAACTTCTTTTAGTAATTGAGTTCTTTTTTCTTTGGGCAAACTATGTATTAATTGAGCACTCCCTCCCGTTAAAGCATATCCAAAACCTTCCATGGTTTGATAGGTTTTTGCAGCATCTACTTTAATGGTTATACCTTTGTTGGGGATTGAATTCACTTTTGATAGTTTTACAAGTTCATTTTTAGTGAATTGTAAACTACCATCGGCAGTACTAGTCCAAACCTGCGCTTTTAAAGAAGTAGAAAATAAAATAATTTTTAAAAGAAACTTTAATTTTTTAAT
>CAZWTV010000109.1:0-5561 GCA_964637225.1 uncultured Sediminibacterium sp. | reverse complement strand
GGAGACAAATAAATGGCTTTCCACCTGATTATTATAAAATAAAAGAAAAAAGTAATAAATAAGATCTAAAATGTTTTATAAAAAAATTATTTTCTTCACTTTACTTACCTGTTTGATTCAAAACAATTATGGTCAAACCAATACACTTTCAGTGGAAAATGTGTTGGCTATTGTAAGAAAATACCATCCTGTTGTTAAGCAATCCTTTCTTCAAAACCAAATAGCTAATAACGAATTAATAATTGCTAAATCTATCTTTGATCCTAGTATTCAAATAAATACAGAAGAAAAGACTTTTGATAATAAATTTTATTACAAAAGTAATCTTAGCGAACTTAAAATTCCACTCTGGTATGGAATTGATCTAAAGGCAGGCATGGAAAATAATTTGGGTGATAGATTAGACCCTAGATTGACACAAAATAAAAGTTCATTTGCAGGGATTAGTATAGACCCTTTCAGAGGTATCTTACTAGATAAAAGAAAAGCCATGGTCGTTCAAGCAAAAAATTTTACTGAACTTACAAAAAACGAACAATTATTGGTAGTCAACGACCTCATCTTAGAAGCAACTACAGCCTATTGGGAATGGGTAAATGCATATTATAGCTATAATATTTTAAAGAAGACAGTAGCCAATAATAAAGAGCGTTTTGAAGTTATTAAAAATTCATATCTGTCAGGAGATAGGGCTGCTATTGACACTACAGAGTCTTTAACACAATTACAATCTTTTGAAATATTAGAAACACAAGCTACCTTAGATTTACTTAAAGCAAAAAATAATTTAAACAATTTTTTATGGACTGAAAGTGGCTTCCCTTATGAATTGGACAATACTATTCAACCCAATGAAGAATTTGAATTAGTCAATGTGAAATCTATAGATATTGATAAATTAGATGCACTTACACAAAAAGCTGCTAATACCCATCCCAAATTAAAGATGGCTGAAAATAAATTAAATATACTAGATGTAGAAAAGAGAATAAAAACCATAGAGTTATTTCCAACATTAAAAATGAACTATAATATTTTAGATTACAATCTTGAGCCCAAAAATTTATTGAATCATTTTTCTTCTACCAATAATTTTAAATACGGTATTACGCTTAGTATGCCCTTATTCCAAAGAAATACCAGAGGTGAAATTGCAAAAACAAAAAATAAAATTGATGAACAAAATTGGAATAAAAAGTATATAAGTCTTGAAATAGATAATAAGATTAAAAATTCTTTCTCGGAATTTCATTCCTTAAAACAACAGTTAATGACCAATGAAAAAATCTTAGTGGCAAATAAATTACTATTTGAAACAGAAAATATAAAATTCAAATTAGGGGAAAGCAGCTTGTTTTTGATAAATAATAGAGAATTGAAGTATATTGAAACAGAACAAAAGAATATTGCATTAAAATCTAAATTTTATTTAAGTATCTACAAAAATTTATGGGCCATTGGTGGTTTGAAGTAAGCATGTTACATTCAAATAAGTCTAGCTGGTACTAACATCTGTTAAACCACTGATTTTCCTAACATTGGATTCATAAAGATCTATAGACCAAAAAGCTATTTTTGATACAAATATTAGCAGGATTGTAAAGCAATGTATACATTTGAATATGCTTTCCAACAGACATGAAGTATTTTATCAAGTGGCTCTGCATTTGAGTTTTTCAAAAGCAAGTCAAGTGTTATTCATAAGTCAACCAGCTATTAGCAAGCATATACAATTTCTAGAATCATATTATAAAATTCCATTATTTGAAAGAAAAAGAAATACGATTAGTTTAACTGAAGCAGGCCAAATACTTTTTCATCAAATTAAAGAAGCTAAAAGAATTGAATCTTTATTAGAATACCAACTTAGTGTTATTAATAATAAAATTAATGCAAAAGGGTCCCTTAATCTGGGAGCTAGTACCACTGTTGCACTCTATTTTTTACCAAAAATATTATCAAAATTTCACTATGAATTTTCAAATATTCACATTAATTTATTGAACAGAAATACAGATACTATTATTGATGCTTTATTAAACAAAGAAATTGATATTGGCATTGTTGAAGGTCGAAAAAAGAATGCGCATCTAGTATATAAACATTTTTTATCTGACGAGGTAGTGGCAGTTTGTAGTAAACATAGTTTTATAGCTAGTAAAAAAAATTTAAAAATTAATGATATCATAAAAATACCAATTGTTCTTAGAGAACAAGGATCGGGAACACTAGAGGCATTGAAAGAAAGTTTAAAAACTCATAAAATTAAATTAAGTGATTTAAATGTTAGTATTAGGCTTAGCGGCACCGAAGCACTAAAAAATTTTTTAAAAGAAGATATATGTTTAGGATTTTTACCCAAAGGGGCCATAAGTAGAGAAATAGAATCTGGAGAATTACATATTATAAAAATTGAAAATTTAAAAATATTTCGCGATTTCTATTTTATTCAACGTCGCGACTCACAGATCAATGATATCAATAAAATTTTCATCAAATTTTGTGAAAATATGCTATAACTTTTAGTTATGACATATAACTAAATTGAATATTCTAGTTATCATATCTTATCTAGCTTAGCGTCATGAAAGCTAGTTTAAATACCACTTCTTTAGTGGATACACTTTATTGCTCACAATGCTCTAAAACATATGACTATCAAGTAGTTCAAAATTTTGCAACTTGTTGTGAAAAACCACTTTTATTTTCCTACCAATTGAATCACCATGTAAAAAAAGAAATTGTAAATGAAAAGATACACTCTATATGGAAATACGCTCCATTTCTGCCTATTTTACATTCAGAAAATATAGTTTCATTAGGTGAGGGGTTGACCCCAATTACAAAAATAGAAAAATTAGCAAATGCGATTCAAATGGAACATCTTTTTATAAAAGATGAAACTATTAACCCAACAGGCTCCTTCAAAGCTAGAGGTATAAGTGTAGCAGTTTCTAAACTTAAAGAACTGGGTATAAAAAAATGTATCATACCAACCGCAGGAAATGCAGGTGGGGCGCTAGCTGCCTATTGTGCCAAAGCCGATATTGAAGCAACCATTATTATGCCAAGACATACACCAAAAATTTTTAAAGATGAATGTTTACTCTATGGTGCTCACCTAATTTTAGTAGATGGATTAATAAATGACTGCGGTACCAAAGCAAAAGAATTGAATCATAAAGGGGATTATTTTGACGTTTCCACTCTTAAAGAACCTTATCGATTAGAAGGAAAAAAAATTATGGGGTATGAAATTGCAGCCCATTTTGAAGGTGATTTACCCGAGTATATATTTTATCCAGCAGGAGGAGGAACAGGACTTATAGGCATTTGGAAAGCTTTTAAAGAATTATTGTCATTAGGTTGGATTAAAAATAAGTTACCGAAAATGATAGCGGTGCAATCTTCGAATTGTGCACCCCTTCAAGAAGCCTATAAAAATCCAATACATTGGAAAGAAAATTTTAATCCAACATCTTCGATAGCCAATGGTTTAGCCGTACCCTACCCATTTGGAATGGATTTAATGATAAACGTAATTAATGAATCAAAAGGAGAAATTTGCACCATACCAGAAGAAAAGATAAAAGAAACAGTGCAATTATTTTGTAAAAAAGAGGGATTTCTTATTTCTCCAGAAGGTGCGGCTACTTATATAGCATTAAGTCATTTAAAAAATAAATTATCAATAAAAAAAGAAGATAGAGTATTACTGTTGAATACAGGTAGTGGTTATAAATATATTGACAATGTTTTATAGTGGTATATCTTCAAAACTGAATTCTTACACTACCAAATATTCCAAAATTTTGAATGGGCTGCATTCGGGAGGGTGCATAATTAGGAGGATAAGGCGGAGACTGTCTCCAAACAAAATCAATTCTAAAAAATCTAAAAATATTATCAAATCCTGTCCCATATTCTAAATAAAAATTATCTTTCAATGACCTTAATTGATAGGGACCAAGCTCTAATCGGTTAAATGCTCTATTTGAAATATTCATACTTCCTACCACACCTTTGAAAGTCCAAAATTGACGAAGATTTGTTTTTCGTAAAAAAGGTATTAAATTAATTAATTTTTTTTCAAAATTATGTTCAATTTGAAAACCTGCATAACTATCACTATAATATTCAAAACGGTTCATTAAATTAAATCCATTTTTATTGTAAATATATACTTCATTACCTGGATGAAGCTCTAATAACATAAAAGGCAGACTATCTCCATAAATTTTACCTGCATATGCATTGTAGGTAAGCTGACCAAAATTTGGTATTCTAACTTTCTGGCTTATCGCTGCATGAACTTTTGAATAAGTAAAATTACCTCCTAGTAATCCTTGCACACCTTGGCTAATTCTTAATTCATAAATTGGTTTTGTTCCTTTAAATCTAATTGGCCTTCTATTAGTAAGAATTTTTCTTTCACCTGGGGCATATCGAATTCTATATAAAAAATCTGTATTGATAAATTGTAAATATTTTCCATTAGTCAAAGTATGCTTGCCTGGCAAAGGGGTATAAGGTTCATAGTCAACTCTTGCCATAGTGAGGCTATTGCTTAATCCATTTTCCCATTCTTTAGTAAACTTGATTTTATATTCTTCTTCTCCTAAAAATTTTTGTGGAATACCGGGTCTTCTTAAAGCTTGAGAAAAAATATTATCAATGGTTTGATCTTCCTCGTTGAATCGAACCCTACCATTATCCAAATCATTCAAATATGATAATTCAGTACTAAGGCCTTTCATTTTGCGAAATTTATATTGTACTAAAAGCCTTTCTTTTAATTGTCTATCCTTAGTACCATATGCAACATAGGTAGAAAGTCTTAGATTTTTATTAAATAACTCGGTAGTACCCAAATCAAATCTCAATCTTACACTTTCAAGCTCATTTCCACTAATCCAATTAAACCAAGGGCCTATTTCTAATTTTCCAATTCTACGGTGACCGTCTACTAAAAATTCAAGATTTCTTGTATACTCTTTAAATAGGGGCAGGCTATTAAGTGTATCAATCATTTTAAATACACTTTGCTCATTTTTACTTAAATTTTCATGCCTAAATTGTTGCCAAAATTTTTCATTTTTTGTGGCTACCGCTACTGGAACTATTTCATTTTTTTTCTTATTTAAACTTAATTCTTTTTGAATTGCTAGACTATCAAAAGAAAAATTTTTATATGAATTTGTTTTTCTTACAATAAGAGTTAATTTATCATTAGGCAGCGGAGATAAATCGGCTGTTATTTTATCTTTTGAAAAAATTAATTTACTATTTTCTAAAATTGAGTAATCTTGAGAGATACTCAATCGATTTACAAAATTAATATCTGCAGTGGGAGATATATTTAAATTAATTTTGTGAATTGCCCAAGTGTTTGCATCTATCCAAGCCTCTCCATTAAATGTATTTTCACCCTCCCTTAATGGCGCAAAGAGGAGATGAAAAACTTTAACACCTTTTATAAATTGTGTATCAGCTCCCCTGAATTTATAAAACTTATCTGCAAATTCACTAATAGGGCTTATAAATTCTTTACTAAAAAGTTT
>CAZWTV010000108.1:0-5654 GCA_964637225.1 uncultured Sediminibacterium sp. | reverse complement strand
TTATATGGCAAGCGGCAATGACGGTAAAGGAAATAAAATGGCAGCCATTTTAAGCGAAGCAAATGCACTTAAAGCTATCGCTGATGGAGTTGCTAAAAAAGGATTCTAGTAATAAACTCACTTAATTTTTTATTCAAAGCCCTTTCATTTGAAGGGGCTTTTTATTGTACTATACCAGATTGTATTTTCTCTAAAAGCTTTAAACATTCGTCCATTGACTTTATTTCTTTGATAATTAAAATAAAGTTTCTTCCTACTTGTTTGAAATGTGCTTTATGCATTGCAGTTTGCGCATAAGATAAAAGTTGCTTAAAGGTTTCACTTTCAAAATAAGGGGAATCAGGCCTATTAATAAAAAAGCATCTTAAGATTTGGTCTTTTAGAGTCATTTTTTCAAAACCAAGCCCAATGGCAATACGTCTACATCGTATTGTTTTGAATAAATCATTCACCGATGGGGGGATAGGACCAAAACGATCTTCTAATTCTATTTGCATTAAAGCAAGCTCCCCATCATTTTCTGATTGGTCCATTCTAGTATATAGAGATAATCGTTCCCCAATATTTTCAACATAACTGTCAGGAATCATAATTTCTAAGTCGGTATCAATAGTGCAATCCTGCACATAATCATCTTGTTTGCTAATTTCTTCTTCAAATAACTCTTTAAAATCGGAACGTTTTAATTCTCTAACAGCTTCTGCTAATATTTTTTGATACATTTCAAATCCTATTTCAGCCATAAATCCACTCTGTTCTGCTCCTAATAAATTACCCGCGCCACGTATATCTAAATCACGCATTGCAATTTGAAAACCACTACCCAACTCACTAAACTGCTCAAGCGTTTGCAATCTTTTTCTGGAATCATCAGGAAGTGTACTTAATGGAGGAGCCAGCAAATAACAAAATGCTTTTTTATTACTACGACCCACTCTTCCTCTTAATTGATGTAAATCACTTAATCCAAATTGATGAGCATTATTAATTATTATTGTATTGACATTAGGTATATCAACACCACTTTCAACTATATTCGTACACACCAGCACATCATATCTTCTTTCTATGAAGTCTAATATTTTTTCCTCTAATAAATGTCCTTCTAATTGACCATGAGCATAACCAATACTTAAATCGGGACATAGTTTTTGAATCATTGCACACATTTCTGCCAATCCCTGCACTCTGTTATGTATAAAAAATACTTGCCCTCCTCGTTCTGTTTCAAAATAAATAGACTCTCTAATCATATCTTCATGAAACACTTGCACTTCTGTGTGAATGGGTTGTCTATTGGCAGGAGCTGTGTTAATAATACTTAAATCTCGGGCGCCCATTAAACTAAAATGCATAGTTCTAGGAATTGGGGTTGCTGTCAAGGTTAAACAATCAACATGTGTTTTTAAAGTTTTTAATTTTTCTTTATGGCCTACACCAAATTTTTGCTCCTCATCAATAACCATTAAACCTAAGTCTTTAAAATGAACTTCTTTGCCTAAAATACCATGTGTGCCCACTAAAATATCAATTTTACCTTCTTTCAACTTTTCAAGAGTTTCTTTTTTTTGGGCAGCAGATTTAAATCGATTGAGATAATCAACAGTTACTGGAAAATCTTTCAACCTCTCTGCAAATGTTTTAAAATGCTGAAATGCTAAAATGGTAGTAGGCACTAAAACGGCTACTTGTTTACCATCAATAGCTGCTTTAAAAGCCGCACGCACTGCCACTTCCGTTTTACCAAAACCCACATCTCCGCAAACCAATCGATCCATGGGCGCAGGGGCTTCCATATCTTTTTTTACATCTAAGATGGCTTTGGCCTGATCTTGTGTTTCTTCATACATAAAAGAAGCTTCTAATTCATGTATCAAATAATTGTCTGGTGAAAAAGCAAATCCAATTTGTGCTTTTCTTTGTGCATATAATTTTATTAAATCAAAGGCTATTAATTTTACTTTTGCTTTGGTCTTATCTTTTAATTTTGACCAAGTATCCGATCCTAATTTATTTACTTTTGGCGGAGTGCCTTCTTTACCTGTGTATTTAGATATTTTATGCAAGGAATTAATATTCACATATAAAATATCACTATCCTTATATATTATTCTCACTGCTTCTTGCACCTGTCCATTGACATCGATCTTTTGTAAACCGCTGTATACCCCTACTCCATGATCTATATGTGTTACATAATCTCCTGGCATTAAATCACGTAAGGTTCTTAAAGTAATAGCTTTACTTTTACTATAAGCTTGTTTTACTTTGTATTTGTGATAGCGTTGAAAAATTTGATGGTCGGTATAACAAATAATTTTATGATCATGGTCAATAAAACCTTCATGAATATTTTTAACAATTGGCGTAAAACTAATTTCAGTTTTTAGATCGGTGAAAATAGCGTGTAAGCGTTCTAATTGTTTAGCTTGCTCTGCAAAAAGAAATATATGATAGCCTTTCTTTTCAAAAGATTGTATGTTATCAATTAAATATTGAAATTGTCTATTGAAGGAAGGCTGCACCTGTGTATTAAAAACCATTTTTTCTTTAGAAAGAACCGCTTGAAAACCCCATTCTATAATATTTTTTGAAAAAAGTTGTAGCTCAGTAGACTCCACCGTTTCAAGATCCTCCCCATGACACTCTTTTTTATGAATTTCATTTTCATCAATAACACCTATATTTTTTTGATGGGCAATAAAATCTTGCAAAGCTTCCAACTGATCTTTTCCCTTTTGAGCAATCACATTCCAGTCTTTCAGCCATACCAGACAATCTTGAGATAAATACTCCAATAAGGGAATTTTAATTTTGTCCTCAAATTGAGTAGTTACATTGGGAATTAAATTTACTTGTAACAATTTTCGTTCACTCAATTGTGTAGCGGGATCAAATATCCTAATACTGTCCACTTCTTCTCCAAATAATTCAATTCTGTAAGGCTTTTCATTACCAAAAGAATAAATATCAAAAATTCCACCACGTAGTGCAAATTGTCCAGGCTCGTATACAAAATCGGTTCTCTGAAATCCATAATCTACTAATTTTTGAATGAGCTCAACTATTTCTATGTGATCGTTTGTTTTGATTTGAATTATATTTTGTTGTAAAGTTCCTGGCATTACTACTTTTTCAAATAAAGCTTCTGGGTAAGTCACTACAATTTTTTTATTTCCACCCATTGAAATTTTAGTTAAAGCCTCGGTTCGAAGCATTACATGCGAGGGATTCAGCAAACTAAAATTATGAGGGGTTTTATAAGAACTTGGGAAATAAAATAAATCTATAGCTCCAGTAATACTTTCAATAGAATTATATAAATAGGCTGCTTCTTCTGCATCATTTAAAACTAGCAAATGGTTTAATTGATTTGTCTTTGAATGAGAGAATATAGTTTGTAAAATGAAAGCAATTGAAGCACCTTGGGTATTTTGTAAAAAAATGTGAAGAGGCTTCTGATGTGCTTGGGACATAGCAATCCTGTCCGCCAAGTTATTTAGGAGGGGGGAATGTTGAAAATTTTCAAACAAAGAATGTTCATTCATAAATCACTCCGCAAAGATACAAGCTGTTTTTAAACTTTTAAGCCTAGTTAAGACAGATTTATAGCTATTTACAAATAAATTATGCATAATTCATTGTAATTTTATAATACTATGGTATAAATAATTCTACCCCTACTTATGAATCATTTTTTATTGAAACACACTTTATTACTTTTTGGCTTTTTATTTACTTTAAGTTTTTTTAGTTACGCCCAAAATGAAACACAAAAACAAGTTTTATTAAACAATGCTAAATACTTTGAAATAAAATCTAGGGCAAGCTATTCGGAGGCCATAATTAAAGCTAAGGAAAATGGATGGCCCATTCGATATACAAATAAAAACAACGCAACAGTAACTTTAATAGGGCTAGATGCATTTGGTCTGCCTAAATACTTAACCACTTTTGCAGATCCTATTCAATCCATAACAGTCAACACGAATAAAGTATGGCCAGGGGGAGAATTAGGATTTAACTTAAGCGGCGCTAGTGATAACATGACTAATAGAATTGGTATTTGGGATGAAGGCGTTCCTCGTCCTACCCATTTTGAGTTTAATGGAAAAGTGGTGGAAAAAGATAATGCCACAAAAATTGTGGATCATAGTACTCATGTGGCTGGAATTATGGTTAGCAAGGGTGTAAATGCACTTGCCAAAGGAATGGCCTATGGTGTAAAAGGCGCCTATTCTTATGATTGGTTCAACGATGAATCCGAAATGGCCGCTGCTGCTGCTGGAGGATTGTTAGTGTCTAATCATTCTTATGGTAATATAGCAGGCTGGGATTATAATCAAGACTCTTCAAGATGGGAGTATAATGGAAGATGGAACGAAAAAGAAGATTATAAATTTGGCTACTATGATGATGGCGCTCAAGCCTATGACTCTATTGCCTACAATGCCCCTAACTATTTAATTGTAAAATCGGCGGGTAATGCTCATTCAAGTACAGGACCAAAAGTGGGTGATAATTATTGGAGAAGAGATGAAAAAGGAAAATGGTACGATGCAGGCAAAAGACCAGATAGTTTAAGTAGTAATAATTCCTACGAAACACTTCCCATGGATGTCAATGCAAAAAATATTTTAACTGTAGGCGCAGTTGCAGGCATTGCCTCTGGATATGCCAAAAAAGAAGATGCGGTAATGACAAGTTTTAGTAGTTGGGGTCCTACAGATGATGGGCGTATCAAACCAGATATTGTAGCAGACGGACAATCGGTATATTCAACGATCAGTACCAATGATTCAAGCTACGGATATTCAAGTGGTACTTCTATGGCCTCTCCCAATGCAGCAGGCTCTTTATTTTTATTACAAGAACTATCTCAACAAATAATTCCTAATAAATTTATGCGCTCAGCTACTATTAAAGGCTTAGCCATACATACTGCCAATGAAGCAGGTTTGTATCCTGGTCCTGATTATAAATTTGGATGGGGCTTGTTAAATATTGGAGAAGCTGCCACAGTATTAAATAATGCACTTACTTCAAACAATAGCAGTTCAAGTGTTGACTTAGTGTATGAAAATATTTTACAAAATAAAGCCTCCTATTCCACCACCGTCATTGCTTCTGGTAACAAACCTTTAAAAGCAACTCTTGTTTGGACAGATGTTAGAGGAGAAATGGAAACTAGTTTAAACGATACTACTCACCGTTTAGTAAACGATTTAGACTTAAAAATTACTAGAGATACTTTAACTTATTATCCTTGGAAATTAGATCCTAAATCACCAGATAATCCTGCTACAAGACAAATGAATAGTGTAGATAATGTTGAAAAAGTTGAAATTGATTCCACACTGGTAGGCAATAGTTACACCATCACAGTTACCCACAAAAATAGTTTAGCAAGAGGCCAACAGGCTTACTCTTTAATTATAAGTGGCGCCGGTGGTTCAGCTTATTGCAGTTCCACTGCAGGTTCTGCTGCTGGCACCAGAATAGATAGTGTTACACTAGGTAATAATATATTTGCCAACACAAGCACAAAACAATATATAGATAATAGCAATATTATCATAAATGCAGAACCAAATGGTAGCTTACCCTTTAGCTTCAAGTTAGGAAGCACTGACGCCTCAAATAATACCCGATTT
>CAZWTV010000107.1:0-5810 GCA_964637225.1 uncultured Sediminibacterium sp. | reverse complement strand
TTAATAGAGGGAGAATTTTATGATCATAAAGAAGAATACGATACTATTATTCTCAAAAATAAGTTGGAGCAAAATTTATATTTAAGAACTAATTTTATAGAAAATAAGGAAGTTAAATATTATTTATCGGCTGCCGATTTTGTAATTCAGCCATATAGACAAGCCACACAAAGTGGCGTGACACCCCTTGCCTACCATTTTGAAAGGCCTATGTTAGTTACCAATGTGGGTGGCCTGGCATCATTAGTACCTCATTTAAAAGTGGGTATAGTCACCGACCCTAACTCAAGTTCCATTGCAGAAGGAATTTTAAAATTATACGAATTAGGAGAAGAATATTTTTTAAAGCATCTTTGTGAAGTTAAAAAGAATTTTAGTTGGGAGCATTTAACTGCTGCTATTCTAGAAAATAAATAAATAGATACTGAACTATACATACTATGCAAACAAAAATTAATAGCATTATTAATGCTTCCATACAAGTGAAGCAAGACATAATTGAAAAAGGCGAATTAGCAGTCATACTTGAAAAAATAATTGTAGTTATTACCCAGGCTTTTAAAAATGGTAATAGTGTTTATTTTGCTGGTAATGGTGGAAGTGCAGCCGATGCACAACATTTAGCTGCAGAATTTTCAGGTCGATTTTATAAAGATCGTAAAGCATTACCATCTGAAGCCCTTCATTGTAATACCTCTTACTTAACGGCTGTAGCTAATGATTATAGTTATGATGTAATTTATTCAAGACTCATTGAAGGTTTAGCGAAGCCTGGAGATATATTAATTGGATTAAGTACCTCAGGAAATTCAGCTAACATTGTAAAAGCGTTTGAAAAATCTAAAGATTTGAAAGTAATTACTATAGGATTTACTGGTGCCAGCGGTGGTGCAATGAAAGAAGTTAGTGATTATTTAATTAATGTACCTTCAAACGATACTCCGCGCATACAAGAAAGCCATATTTTATTAGGACATATCATTTGTGAGTTAGTCGAAAAAAATTTATTTGGATAATTTTTTATGTTTGATTTAAAATCAATTGATACCAGTTGGACTTTATTTTTAGATAGAGATGGCGTTATTAATTTTGAAAGAAATAACGACTATGTAAAATCTTGGGATGAATTTAAATTTTATGAACATAGCCTTAAAGCTTTACCCTTGCTGGCTAAAAAATTTAAAACCATCCTTGTTACCACGAATCAAAAAGGGGTTGGAAAAGGAATTATGACAGAAGCTTCCTTACAATTTATTCATCAAAATATGGTGAATGAATTAGAAAAAGTAGGCGGAAGAATAGATCATATCTTTTATTGTACCGATATAGAGAATGATTCTATGAATAGAAAACCACAACCAGGCATGGCTTTTCAGGCTAAAGCAAAATTTCCAAATATAGAATTTTCAAAATCTATTATAGTAGGTAACAGAACAAGTGATATGGAATTTGGAAGAAATGCAGGAATACATACAGTATTTTTAGCAACCACTCATCCTGAAACTACATACCCTAACCCTTTAATAGATTATAGATTTAATCATTTATTTGAATTTGCACAGGCCTTATAGTATTAGTCTAATTTAAGAACTGCTAAGAAAGCTTCTTGAGGTATTTCCACATTACCTATTTGGCGCATTCTTTTCTTGCCTTCTTTTTGCTTTTCTAATAATTTACGCTTACGACTTATATCGCCACCATAACATTTTGCAGTAACATCTTTTCGCATGGCAGAAATATTTTCTCTTGCAACAATTTTAGCACCAATGGCAGCTTGAATGGCAATTTGGAATTGTTGTTTGGTTAAGAGTTCTTTTAATTTTTCACAAAGTTTGCGTCCAAATTCGGCAGCTTTACCTCTATGTATTAAAGCGCTTAAAGCATCCACTTTATCTCCATTTAATAAAATATCCATTTTTACAATATCAGCTTCTCTGAAACCAATTTGTGAATAATCAAAGGAAGCATAGCCTCTTGTTTGACTTTTTAGCTTATCATAAAAGTCAAATACTATTTCAGTCATAGGCATTTCAAAAATTAATTCTACCCGGGTGGGTGTTAAATAACTTTGATTCATTAAAATGCCTCTTTTACTTAAACAAAGAGTAATAATATTCCCAATATATTCGGGTGATGTTATTATTTGCGCGCGTATATAAGGCTCTTCGATATAATCAATTTTCACTGGATCCGGCATTTCAGATGGGTTATTCACAATAATTTTTGTCCCTTTAGTAGTATTGGCTATAAAACTTACGTTGGGAACTGTTGTAATTACTGTTTGATTAAACTCTCTTTCTAATCTTTCTTGAATAATCTCCATGTGCAATAAACCTAAAAATCCACATCTAAATCCAAAACCCAAAGCTTGAGATGTTTCAAGTTCAAAAGTTAATGATGCATCATTCAATTGTAATTTTTCCATGCAATCTCTTAGTTCCTCAAATTCATCGGTGTTTACAGGATAAATACCTGCAAATACCATTGGTTTTACTTCTTCAAAACCATGAATCATTTCCCCTGGATTATTAGCAAGTGTAATGGTATCACCAACTTTCACTTCTTTTGCCACTTTAATACCTGTTATAATATAACCAACATCTCCTGCTCTAACTTCGTCTTTAGGCGTCATGGATAATTTCAATACCCCTACTTCATCAGCATTATAATCTTTACCTGATGCTACAAATCTAATTTTATCATTTTTCTTCAATACACCATTCATGATACGATAGTAAACAATGATACCGCGAAAACTATTAAAAACACTATCAAAGATCAAAGCTTGTAAGGGGGCATCTGGATTACCCACAGGAGGAGGTATACGATCTGCAATAGCTTGTAATATTTCTTCAATACCAATTCCAGATCTTCCACTGGCCAATAATATATCTTCTTGTTTACAACCAATTAATTCAATAATTTGATCGGTAACTTCTGGAATTTTAGCACCATCCATATCAATTTTATTGATGACAGGAATAATCTCTAAATTATTGTCCAAAGCAAGGTATAAGTTACTTATAGTTTGTGCTTGTATACCTTGTGAAGCATCTACTAATAACAAAGCTCCTTCACAAGCAGCAAGGGCTCTACTCACTTCATAACTAAAGTCTACGTGTCCTGGTGTGTCTATTAAATTAAAAGTGTAAGTGGTACCATTATGCAAATAATTAATTTGAATAGCATGACTTTTAATAGTAATCCCCTTCTCACGTTCTAAATCCATATCATCTAACACCTGATTCATCATCTCTCGCTCTGTAATCGTTTTGGTATGTTCAAGTAAACGATCTGCCAAGGTACTTTTACCATGATCTATGTGTGCGATTATACAAAAGTTTCTTATGTGATTCATTTTAGTATTACTAGCTTTAATTTAAGAGAGCGCATTAATAATGGAGGCAAATTCTGAAGCGACTAGTGAAGCGCCACCCACTAAACCACCATCTACATCTTTTTGAGAAAATATTTCTTTAGCATTAGATGCTTTTACACTTCCTCCGTATAAAATGGAAATTTCGTTGGCAATATCTTGACCATATTTTGAAGCAAAACAGGACCTAATAAAAGCATGTATGTCTTGGGCTTGTTCACTAGTAGCAGTTTTACCTGTACCAATTGCCCAAATGGGTTCATAAGCTACCACCACTTTTTTTATCTCTTCTCCAGATAAATGAAATAATGAATTTTTTAATTGTGTTTCAACAAAGGAATTTTGACCATTTGCTTCTCTTACATGTAGTGGTTCTCCACAGCAAAATATGGGAGTGCTGTTGACAGATAGTACAGCATTTATTTTTTCAGCCAAAAAAGTATCTGATTCTGCAAAATATTCTCGACGTTCCGAATGTCCAATAATGATATGCTTCACACCCATTGAGTTTAGCATACCTGCTGAAATTTCACCAGTATAAGCTCCCGATGATTTTGAATGGCAATTTTGTGACGCTACAAAAACCTTTGATAAAGAGGCTAATTTTTTTAAAGCTAAAGGAATATAAATAGTAGGAACAGCAATAATTACCTCCTGATCTGCACTTAATGGGTTCATACTGTGCGATAATGCATTTAATAAAATCTCTGCTTCCTGTAGGGATAAATTCATTTTCCAATTGGCAGCTGCAATTTGTTTTCTCATTGTTATCATCAAGATTATTTAGTACTGGTTATAAGCGCTGCAAAGGTAATAAAATTCAAAGCGAAATCACTTAGGATTTAGTGAATATAAGTGTTTTAGTACCAGCATTTCCTTTTCTGTAATTGAAAAGCCTTTTAATTTTTTCCAATTATCAATATCTTTTACCACTTTGTCTAAAGGATAGTTTTCACTAAGGCCCCAGGTAAAATTGGGTATCAGCTTGGGAAGAAGTCCAGTTCCAAAAATATTAGCACTAATTCCAACATATGAACCGGTATTAATACTAGATTGGATTGCAAAACGACTATAATCTCCCATCAACATACCCATTTTTTGACCTACATTTTCCCATTTCTGTGTAAAAGCATTCCACATTTGAATTTGACCAGCCGTATTTTTAATATTACTATTGGAAGTACCTGCCCCTACATTACACCAATGGCCTACAATACTATCTCCTAAATATCCCTCATGACCCTTATTGGAAAAACCCATTAAAATTGAATTTTTGATTTCTCCTCCTGCCAAACAATAAGGTCCTATGGTAGTGGACCCATAGATACTTGTATTCATTTTAACAACCCCTTTCTGCCCTAAGACAAATGATCCCCTGATAGAAACTCCTTCCATTATAATAGATTCATTACCAATGTATATATATCCATCACTTGCATTTAAATTAGAACATTGTACGGAGGCACCATTTTCTATAAAAATTTGTTTCGCATTTATAACTTTATTAGAGGGGTCAATAGGTGCTGAGTTTCTCTGTCCTGTAACCCATTTAAAGTCTCTTTCAATGAGTAAAGAATGAAATTTTAGAAGCGCTAACTGATTATTCAAAAAGGAAACTTCTTTATCATACAAAGAAGTTTTTTCACCCATTAGTATAGTAGCAATATCTCTTTTTTTTGTTTTTGTAGCAATCCATTTACCTGAGCCACTCATTAATTTCTCCTCTTCTTTTAAGGATTGAATAGCCTCCATAATAGGATGGGTGGGAATACAGGTAACATTTATGAAAAAAATGGGGTTGTCGTCTTGTAAAAAATTACTGGGTTCATATAAATTTTGTAAGTAAGCTTCAGTATATATTCCACAAGTTTCTTGGGTGTATTGCTCCCATCTTTCTTGGAATGTAAATATGCCCACTCTACAACTAGCAAGGGATTGAGTCAGTGTAAATGGATAGAAATTTACTCTATCGGCTATATCTACTAAAATATATTGCATGATTGAATTTCAATGAAAATTAACATGTCTAGTTTACAAATTTAGTCAAAGATTAATTCAAATTGAGAACTTCCTAACAGATGTTCAATTTTGCTTATTTTTGATCTCAAATACAGATATTATGCAATTTGGTACTTTTAATTATCCTGTTCCAGTAAATGAACCTGTCTTGAGTTATGCTCCAGGTTCCAAAGAAAAATTAGCATTGAAACAAGCCATTGCTAATTTAAAACAAAAGACATTGGATATACCTATGATTATTAATGGTAAGGAAATTAGAACCCATGTAAAACAATCTATCCATCCCCCTCATGAAATAAAACATACGCTTGGATTTTTTCATATAGGTAATAAAAAACAGGTCGATCAAGCAATCACAGCTGCTTTAAATGCTAGAGAAGCTTGGTCTAATATGCACTGGGAAGCAAGAGCACAT
>CAZWTV010000106.1:0-5826 GCA_964637225.1 uncultured Sediminibacterium sp. | reverse complement strand
ACCTGTGCAATGGGATTTGTTTTCAGAATCTTATTTGCTCAGGAATCTTGGGTGTTGAATCCCGCATTTGATTTGCTTTTATTGTTGAAAGGTGTTTGGTGGAATATCAAGTCAGTTTTGTTTGAAGAATTGATCTTCCGTGGGGTACTGTTTTTTCTATTGATCAAATGGCTTGGCAGAGCATATGCTTTGTTGATCTCCTCGGTTTCATTTGGAATCTATCACTGGTTCAGCTTCGAAGTATGGGGAAATGTTCCAGCTATGGTGCAAGTTTTTCTCACTACATCCATTGTTGGTTGTTTGTATGCATGGGGATATATCAAGTCAGGTTCATTGTATGCAACCATTGCCATGCACCTGGGTTGGAATGTTACACAGGGATTTGCATTCTCCAGTGGGAGCATTGGTAGAGGAATTTGGATCCTTGCAAAACCGAGTCCACAGATTACAGTAGGGTACGGGACATACTTCCTGATTTTTTATCTACCGATGCTTGGTTTTATTGTTTTGAATTTTTTGCTTTTGCAATACAGAAACAAAAAAGGCTCACAAATCATCTTGTGAACCTTCTGCGGACCGGACGGGACTCGAACCCGCGACCTCCGCCGTGACAGGGCGGCATTCTAACCAACTGAACTACCGATCCTTATAGAGTGAAATTTCCACTCACAAGGGGTGCAAAGATAAGGGGAAAACTGCTTTTTTAAACAAATCTTTTATTTAAAAAGCTTTATTATTTTTACAACCCAATCGAAGCTTATGCCAGAGTACCCTCATCGACAGTTTTTAGACTTTGAACAACCAATTAAAGAACTATACGAACAAATAGATGCTACCAAAAAATTAGCTGAAAAAAATCCTAAAATTGATTTGTCTGCAACCATTTTACAATTAGAGCAATCTATTGTTGATAAACGAAAAGCAATTACAGCCAATCTTTCACCTTGGCAACGTGTTCAATTAAGTAGACACCCCGACCGCCCATATACTTTAAAGTATATTCAAAATATGTGCGAGAAGTTTGTAGAATTACACGGAGATCGAAATGTAAAAGATGATAAAGCCATGGTGGGCGGCTTTGCAGAATTGAATGGTCAAACTGTTATGATGATAGGCCAACAAAAGGGAATTAATACCAAAGCTCGCCAAATGAGAAATTTTGGTATGGCCAATCCCGAAGGTTATCGCAAAGCACTTAGATTAATGAAATTGGCGGAGAAGTTTAATAAACCTGTTATATGTTTAATTGATACTCCCGGAGCTTTTCCAGGATTAGAAGCCGAGCAAAGAGGACAGGGGGAAGCTATTGCTCGTAATATTTATGAAATGGTACGATTGCAAGTACCTATAATAATATGCATCATAGGAGAGGGGGCTAGCGGTGGTGCTTTAGGTATTGGTGTGGGGGATAAAACTTTAATGATGGAAAATACATGGTATACTGTAATTTCTCCTGAAAGTTGTAGTTCCATTTTATGGCGCAGTTGGGATAAAAAAGAAATTGCTGCAGAACAATTAAAACTAACAGCTAATGATATGAAAGGTTTTGGCTTAATAGATGAAATTGTTCCAGAGCCGCTTGGCGGAGCTCATTGGTCATATACAGAAGCTGCAGCTATTTTAAAAGAAAAAATTATTGCAGCACTGGCTTCAGTAAAAAATATTTCACCGCAAAAACGTATTGAAAATAGAATTGAAAAATACAGTAAAATGGGATTCTGGGAAGAAGCCTAAATATATTTAACTAACTTTATTAAATGTTAAGACAAATTTTAAAAGGAACAGGTGTTGCATTAGTGACACCTTTTAAAAAAGATAAATCGGTTGATTTCACAGCACTAGAAAATTTAATTGATATTCAAATTGCAGGTGGTGTCAATTATTTAGTAACACTTGGAACTACTGGTGAATCAGTAGTGTTGTCGGATGAGGAAAAAATACAAGTTTTCAATTGTACTGTAAAAAAAGTAAATGGAAGGGTGCCTATTGTTATTGGTATAGGTGGAAATGATACTGCCGCTGTAATAAAATCTTTTAGCAAATTTGATTTATCTAAAGTAGTAGCTATTTTAAGTGTGACACCATATTATAACAAACCATCACAAGAAGGCCTATATCAACACTATATAGCTATAGCCGATGCCGCTCCCGCACCTATATTACTTTACAATGTCCCAGGTCGTACTGGAAGAAATATGAGTGCTGCTACAACAATTCGTTTAGCGAAGCATCCAAATATTGTTGGAATCAAAGAAGCGGGTCCTGACATGGCACAAATGATTGATATTTTAAAAGATAGGCCTTCCGATTTTCTAGTAGTAAGTGGTGATGATGAACTTGTAATGGCACAAATGGCCTGCGGATGTGATGGCGTTATTAGTGTTGCTGCCAATGCTTTTCCTAAGCCTTTTTCAGATATGATTCGATATGCAATGGCCGGTGATTTTTCTATGGCAAAAAGAATCAATGATTTATTAGTAGAAGGGTATACTTATATGTACGAAGAAAATAATCCTTCTGGAATAAAAGCTTTTATGTTTGAGCAAGGTGTTATAGAAAATGAATTACGTTTACCCTTGGTGCCTGTTTCTGCTTCATTGCAAGCTAAAATTCATACCTACTTGCAACATTACATTAGTCAATAAATACTCAATAAGCTTTTATTAATTTAGCTTTTTCTTGATGGCTTGTAGTTTCATTAATGCTTCTACAGGTGTTAGGTTGTTAATATCTATTTGTTCTAATTCTTTTCGAATGGCATCAAAAGTTTCTGTATGTGCATCAAAAATGGATAACTGAAAATTCGTTTCATTATTAGGGGCAGAAGGGGTAGCTAAATTTTGACTCCCTTTATTTTTTAATTCCATTTCTTTTAAAATTTCGTTAGCTCTATTTACCAAAATATTGGGCATGCCCGCCATTTTGGCGACGTGTATACCAAAACTATGAGTGCTACCTCCCTTAGTAAGTTTTCGTAGGAAAATTATTTTATTACCCACTTCTTTATGACTCACATGATAGTTATGTACCCCAGAAAGTTGTGCTTCTAAATCGTTTAACTCATGATAATGTGTAGCAAATAAAGTTTTAGGTTTTTGTTTGGACTGATGAAGAAATTCTACAATACTCCAAGCAATAGATATGCCGTCATAGGTAGAAGTGCCTCTTCCAATTTCATCTAATAATATTAAACTACGTGCACTAATATTATTTAAAATACTAGCTGTTTCTAACATTTCCACCATGAAGGTCGATTCTCCAGCATTCAAATTATCGGTAGCACCCACACGTGTAAATATTTTATCTGTAAGTGGAATAATTGCACTAGTGGCTGGTACAAATGATCCCATATGTGCCATCAAAGTAATTAAGGCAGTTTGTCTTAATACGGCACTTTTTCCACTCATATTAGGGCCTGTTAAAATAATTATTTGTTGAGTTGTAGGATCTAGTAAGATATCATTGGGAATATAATCTTGATCTAAGGCTAATGTTTTTTCAATGACAGGATGTCTAGCTGCACTAATATTTAAAATAGTGTCTTCGCTTATGGTTGGTTTACAGTATTTATTGTCTTTAGCAATTTGAGCAAAACAAACTAAACAATCAAGTGTTGCAATAAGTTGTCCATTTTTTTGAATTTCAGTCATTTCTAAAATAACTTTATCCAATAAGTCTTGATACATTTCAATTTCAAGACTTAATATTTTTTCTTCTGCTCCTAAAATTTTTTCTTCATACACTTTTAATTCAGGGGTTATATATCTTTCTGCAGTAGTTAAAGTTTGTTTACGTATCCATTCAGCGGGAACCTTATTTTTATGGGCATGGGTCACTTCTAAATAGTACCCATACACATTATTATAACCAATTTTTAGAGAAGAAATACCTGTATTTTCAGCTTCTTTATTTTGTATTTGAGTTAAAAAGTCTTTGCCACCACTTGAAATATTTCTTAGTTCATCCAAGGTTGTTGAAACACCTTCTTTTATAAATCCTCCTTTTACAATGGTAGCAGGTGCTTGTTCAATAAGTGTATCATAGATGGCTGAAATAGAGGAAGCGCAGGTGGAAATTTCATTGGAGATGTCTTGTAAGTAGGTATTTTTTGAATTTAAAATGGCATGTTTAATACTAGTGCCTGTATTTAAAGTATGGGCTAGTTGAATTAATTCACGTGGTTGAATTTTTCTTGTTGATAATTTACTAGCAAGTCTTTCTATATCTGCGCAGGATTCTATCCAAAGACTTAGTTCAGAATAACTATCAGTATTTTTTAATAAATATTCAACTGCTTCTAATCTTTTATTTATTTGTTCAATAGATTGTAGTGGAAATACCAACCATCTTTTTAAAAGTCTTGCACCCATGGGACTTTTTGTATTATCCATAATTTCTAGTAGGCCTTTTTGATCGGCACCATTGCCCACTAATTCCAAATTTCTGATGGTGAATTTATCCATCCATAAAATTTCATCTCTTACTATATTTTTTATGGTATGTATGTGCTGAAGATGAGGGTGTTCAGTTTCTTTTAAATAATGTAAAATAGCTCCAGCTGCCATGATGGCAAATTTTTGTTCTCCTATTCCAAAACCTTTAAGAGTCGAAGTTTGAAATTGTTTTAATAATTGCTCTTTGGCATAACCTTCATCAAATATCCAGCTATCTATACCATAGGTATAAAAGTTAGCTCCAAAATTTTCTTTAAAAGTGGCAAGATAATTTTTGGGGAGTAAAATTTCAGCAGGTTGTAAACTTTGTAGTAATTTATCTACATACGCTGTGCTACCTTCCGCTATTAAAAATTCGCCAGTTGTAATATCTAAAAAAGCAATTCCTCCTATTTCTTTTTCTACATATATGGCCGCTAAAAAATTATTATTTTTATGTTCTAGTAATTTATCATTAGTGGCAATACCCGGGGTGAGCATATCGGTAACGCCTCTTTTTACAATACCTTTAACCGATTTGGGATCTTCCAACTGATCACAAATTGCCACACGATTTCCAGCTTTTACCAATTTATGTAAATAAGTATCTAAGGAATGGTGGGGAAATCCGGCTAATTCACTAGATGCGGCTGCTCCATTATTTCTTTTAGTAAGTGTAATGCCCAAAACTCTAGAGGCAATTATAGCATCTTCACCAAATGTCTCGTAAAAATCTCCCACTCGAAACAATAAAATAGCATCAGGATATTTTTGCTTAATAGCCCGATGTTGTTGCATGAGTGGCGTATCGGCACTTGATTTTGACATAGTGAACAAACCTACATCATTTTTTATAAAATGCCTACTTTTGCATATGCGCAAACTAAGCATGGAGGAGTTGGGTCGTAAGTCGGTGGCCGACTTTAAATTAGCCGACAAAAAGCCCCTTGTGGTGGTGATGGATAACATTCGTAGTATGCATAATGTGGGAAGTGTATTTAGGACATCAGATGCATTTTTAATTTCAGGTATTTGTCTTTGTGGTTTTACTCCACAACCACCGCATAGAGATATTCACAAAACAGCTTTAGGCGCCACAGAGTCGGTAGATTGGATGTACTATGAAAAGACCCTTGATGCTATCGTTGCTTTAAAAAATCAGGGTTATCAAGTTTATGCTATTGAGCAAACTGAGGGAAGTATATCACTAGAAAAATTTAAAAATAACTTGCACTACACATACAATACTCCCTTGGCATTTGTTTTTGGAAATGAAGTAGAAGGAGTGAGTGATGAAGTTTTGAAAATTTGTGATGGGGCTATTGAAATTCCTCAATATGGTATAAAACATTCTTTAAATATTTCGGTAGCAGCAGCGATTATGTTGTGGGAG
>CAZWTV010000105.1:0-5841 GCA_964637225.1 uncultured Sediminibacterium sp. | reverse complement strand
CTAGCGTTAACTGGATATGTTGGCTTGTTCAGCTATAAAAATATTCAAATTTTTTATCCTTTGGGGGAAGGATAATAGGGGTGGTTAGGACTCGTCCTGGTCACCCCAAAATTTTTAGGAAGAATACTAATTTTAGATATAATTCTAAATTTACACAGCTACGTTAAAATCACGTAGAGCGTCATTCAAGCTTGTTTTTAAATCAGTGCTTGGTTTTCTTTGGCCAATGATTAAAGCGCAGCTAACTTGATAATCCCCTGCAGGAAAAGACTTTTTGTAAGAACCTGGTATAACCACACTTCTAGCGGGAACCCGTCCTTTATATTCAATGGGTGTAGCACCACTTACATCAATTATTTTAGTGCTTTGAGTTAATACTACATTGGCACCCAAAACAGCTTCTTTTTCTACATGTACCCCTTCCACTACAATACATCTGCTTCCAATGAAGCATCCGTCTTCTATAATTACGGGGCTTGCTTGTAATGGTTCTAAAACACCGCCAATACCGACACCCCCACTTAAATGAACGCTTTTACCTATTTGAGCGCAGCTTCCTACTGTGGCCCAGGTATCCACCATAGTTGATTCATCTACGTAAGCACCAATGTTGACATAACTCGGCATTAAAACCACATTTTTAGCCAAATAAGCTCCATATCTAGCTACAGCATGAGGAACTGCTCTTACACCTAAAGATGCATAATTTGATTTTAGTAACATTTTATCATGAAACTCAAAAGGGGTAAGTTCCCAGGTTTGCATAGGTTGAATGCCAAAGTACAAAAGTATGGCTTGTTTTACCCATTCGTTCACCACCCATTTTTCTTGAATGGGTGCTGCCACTCTTAAACGACCTTTATCAACTTCCTCAATGACTGTGTGAACAGCATCACTATATTCTTTATTTTTTAATAAATTTCTATCGGCAAATGCTGCCTCAATTTTGTTCTTTAATTCCATTTTTTCAATTTGTATTGCACGAAATTACAAACAACTCTATTATTTTAACTACTTAGTTTTACACAAAAACTTAGTCCACTTAAATTAAAATGTATTGATTAATTTGCAACATGTTTGTTTATGATCAAGATATTCAAGAATGCTTAAGCACGCTACAAAATGGTGGGCTTATACTGTATCCCACAGATACGGTATGGGGTATAGGTTGTGATGCTACAAATGAAAAAGCGGTAGCTAACATATTTAGTTTAAAAAAAAGAATAGATTCAAAAGCCTTGATTGTTTTGTTAGCAGAAGAAGCTTTATTGTCTCATTATGTGGTGGACACCAATGTACAAATATTTGATTATATCAAAGGAATTCACAAACCAACCACAGTCATATATCAACAGGCTCAAAATCTTGCCAAAAATCTAGTAGCACAAGATGGATCTGTTGCCATACGCATCACTAAAGACGCCTTTTGTAAAGATTTATTAAAAGCTTTTGGTAAACCTATTGTAAGTACTTCAGCCAATATATCTGGATATCCCACTCCTTTGTGTTTTTCAGATATTTCTTTGGATATTAAAGAAGGTGTAAATTATGTAGTTAAACATAGGCAGGATGAAACAAATTTACAAATGCCCTCTTCTATTATAAGATGGGATGCTGCTGGCAATCTAATTATTATTCGACCTTAAGAAAGTTTTATCAGTCATAGCTATGCGCAAAATACTTATTATTCAAACCGCTTTTATTGGAGATGTTGTATTGGCTACTGCACTTTTAGAAACTTTACATGAAAATTATCCAGAAGCTAGTATTGATATAGTAGTTAGGCAGGGAAACGAATTACTTTTTAGAGAACATCCTTTTTTAAATGAGATCATTGTTTGGAATAAAAAAAAGAATAAATATATTCATTGGATACACCTTCTTTTTAAAATTAGATCCAGTAAATATGATTTAGTAATTAATGTCCAAAGATTTGCTGCAACGGGATTATGGACAATTCTTTCCAAGGCTACTATTACAATTGGATTTGATAAAAATCCTTTTTCATTTTTATTTACATATAAAGTGAAGCATGACATTACTAATAAGAAAACGCATGAAATTGACAGAAATCATTTATTAATACAGAATCTGGGTAATTTTAAATCCAATATTCCTAAATTATATCCTACGCAATTAGATATTGAAAATGTAAAAAAATATCAAACTGAAAAATATATTACGATGGCTCCGGCTTCAGTTTGGTTTACAAAACAATTTCCTTTAATGTCTTGGGTTCATTTCATAGAGGCATTGAACTTTGAAGGCAATATTTATATTTTAGGAGGCATCCAAGATAAAAAATTGGGTGATACTATTATTAATGAATATCTGAATAGAAATTCCAATAACGCCACTACTTTGAAAAAAATTATCAACTTAAGTGGCCAATTAAATTTTTTATCTTCTGCAGCTTTACAACAAAAAGCAGTTTTAAATTATGTGAACGATTCTGCCCCCTTACATTTTTGTTCAGCAGTGGATGCGCCAGTGGTAGCCATTTATTGCTCTACCATCCCTTCTTTTGGTTTTGGGCCTTTATCTTCCCAATCTTTCATTGTTGAAACGAAAGAAAATTTATCATGTCGACCTTGCGGTTTACATGGCAAAAAACAATGTCCTCTTGGTCATTTTCAATGTGCTTATACTATTTCCACCGCTGAATTATTAGACCCTTTACTACAAATGGCTTAACATTTGTACTTTTGTAGCTATGCAAATTCAATTTTCAAAAGAGGAAGCGTATCTGTTTAATATAGTAGCTCAACAAGCTGCAATATTGAACACACCTGCTTTTGCTGTGGGTGGATTTGTGCGTGATAAATTATTGAATAGGCCCACCAAGGATATAGATATTGTATGTTTGGGTGATGGGCTAGCTTTAGCCAATGCTTTTGCAGCTCAATTTCACCCTAGGCCTCCAGTAGCTTTATTTAAAACCTTTGGTACAGCGCAGGTAAAATTAAATTCAATTGAAATTGAGTTTGTAGGTGCAAGAAAAGAGAGTTATGTTAGGGATAGTAGAAAACCGCATGTAAGTCCTGGCAGCATTGAAGATGATCAAAACAGAAGAGATTTTACGGTGAATGCATTAGCAATATCTTTGGTTGAAAATAATTTTGGAAAATTAATAGATCCCTTTGATGGATTAGAAGATTTGAAGAAAAAGATACTAAGAACACCTCTTGCTGCTGAAAAAACTTTTGATGACGATCCATTACGTATGATGAGGGCCATACGCTTTGCCACACAACTAGATTTTGAAATTACAAGTGAAACTTTTACAGCCATTCAAAAAATGGCCAATCGTATCTCTATAGTTTCACAGGAGCGTATTACGGAAGAATTACAAAAAATAATGCAAACCTTGGTTCCATCCAAAGGTTGGTATTTATTGAAAGAGACAGGTTTGTTGTCTTATATATTTCCTGTTTTATTAGCTTTGGAAGGAGCTGAAACTATGGATGGAATTGGACATAAAGATAACTTTTCGCACACGTTACAAGTTTTAGATAATGTTGCCAAAAGTTCTGAAGATATTTGGTTGCGTTGGGCAGCATTGCTGCATGATATTGCTAAACCCAAAACTAAAAAATTTGAAACAGGATTTGGCTGGACTTTTCATGGGCATGAAGTGGTGGGCGCACGTATGGTACCCAAAATTTTTACTCAGTTGAAATTGCCTTTAAATGAAAAAATGAAAATGGTACAAAAATTAGTCGCACTTCATTTGCGACCAATTTCATTAACCAAAGAAAGTGTTACGGATAGTGCTATAAGAAGATTATTATTTGATGCTGGAGAGGATATTGAAAATTTAATGATATTATGTGCAGCCGATATTACAAGTAAAAATAAAATTAAAGTAAAACGTTATTTGCAAGGCTTTGATTTAGTCAAAGAAAGATTAATTGAAGTTGAACAAAAAGATAAAATTAGAAATTGGCAACCTCCCATTACAGGAGAAATGATCATGGATTTATTTAATATTGTTCCCTCTAAGAAAGTGGGTATCATCAAAGATGCTATAAGAGAAGCTATTTTAGATGGGCTTATTCCCAATGAATACGATGCCGCATACGGTTTTATGTTAAAAGAAGCTGAAAAACTAGGCTTATATCCTGTAATAAAATAGTAATTTAGCGATTCAAAATAACAAAATGGCTGTTTTAAAATTTAGAGTTTATTGGGAGGAGGATGATGCAATTTATCGTGACGTTTTGATTAAACATACTCAAAATTTTCATGATTTGCATCGCATAATTTTAAAAGCATTTGATTTTGATCAAAAACACCAAGCTACATTTTATAGAAGTAACGACACTTGGAAAAGAGGAAGAGAAATTAGTAAAGAAGTCTATGATCGTTCTTATCAAGTTCCTCCTTTGTTAATGGCAGATACCATTATTGGTAGTGAAATTATAGATACCAATCAGCATTTTATTTTCGAATATGATTTTGTAAAATCTTGGTCTTTTTTAATTGAGTTAATTCAAGTCATAAAAAATACTGATGCAGATATGAATATGGAGTATCCTTTAATTTCTAGAGTAGAAGGTGTGGGCCCCATGCAATATGGAACCAAGGGTATGCTAGATGAAAAATTTGCAGACATAGAAGAGAAATATGATTTAAATGAAGCGGCAGATGGATTTGGAGAAGAAGGAGAAGATAGCGAAGACGAGTCTGAACAGAGTGATGAGGATAGTGAAGAAGAAGATAATACACACAATAATGATTCTGGTACTGGTTTTTATGAGGGAGAAGCCTATTAATATATTTCACCAATTCTATTAAGTAAAACAATTTGTCCAAAACTGTATATATAGTGATGGGTCCTACGGCAGTAGGAAAAACTAGTTTTGCCATAAAACTCGCCAAGCAATTAGGTACTGAAATTATTTCAGCAGATGCTCGCCAATGTTATAAAGAAATGAATATTGGAGTGGCTAGACCTAGTATTGAAGAATTAAAAACAGTACCTCATCATTTTATAGCTTCCCATTCTATTAATGAAAATATCAATGCTTCTTATTTTGAGCATTGGGCCATAGAAAAAGTACAATTTTTATTAAGTAAGAAAGAAGCGGTGATACTGGTGGGGGGAACTGGTTTGTATATTAAAGCTTTTTGTGAAGGAATGGATTTGATTCCTGAAATTGATAAAAGTATTCGTGAAAATATTATTTATCAATATGAAAAATTAGGTTTGAGGTGGCTTCAGAAAGAGGTTTCTGTAAAAGATCCACTGTATTGGGAGAAGGGAGAGCAAAAAAATCCACAGCGCCTCATGCGTGCTTTAGAAGTAGTGTTAGGAACTGGGCAATCAATTAGAAATTTTCAAAATAAAAATAAAATAGAAAGGCCTTTTAAAATTGTAAAAATTGGATTAGAGTTACCAAGAGCAGATTTGTACCAAAGAATAAATAGTAGAGTTATTCAAATGATGAATGATGGACTTGAAAATGAAGTTAAAAATTTGCAATCATTTATGCATCTCAATGCATTGCAAACAGTGGGCTATAGTGAATGGAAGGAGTATTTTAATAAAAGTATAAGTAGAGAAAAATTGATTGAAAATATTCAACAAAATACTAGACACTATGCCAAACGTCAAATTACTTGGTTTAAAAAAGATCCAGCTATTCAATGGTTTAATGCATCTACCATTCAACAAAAAGATATTATAATTTAATATGTTAATTTTTGGTAATTTATGACTCTGACGTATAAAAACATTCATATTTTCTATATTTTTACTTCCTTGTGAGGCCATACAATTGGCTCTCATTATTAATTTTATTTAAATAAGAAGTCTCTACTGGTAGCTTTATTATAAAT
>CAZWTV010000104.1:0-5893 GCA_964637225.1 uncultured Sediminibacterium sp. | reverse complement strand
AAATTTGGGTGTATATATGCCTACAAATACACCCGCTGCAATTGCCATTAAGACATAAAAACTTAGATGGGTAATTATTTTTCGCATATAAATTATTGTTATTGTAAATATACTTTTTTAGTGCCGATTAATTTATCTTTGTTAAGATTTGTTTTCACACTAAATCTTTTTTTTTATGGCAGTTAGAACCGACCTGTTTGAGTCTCCCGATTATTATCAATTAGATGAATTATTAACTGAGGAACAATTAATGGTTAGAAAGGCTGTGAGAGACTATGTCAAAAAAGAAATTTCTCCCATAATTGAAGACTATGCTCAAAGAGCTGAGTTTCCTACACAAATTATTCAACAATTAGGAGAGATGGGTTGTTTTGGTCCTACCGTTCCATCTGAATATGGAGGTGGGGGTTTGGATTATATTAGTTATGGAATTATGATGCAGGAATTAGAAAGAGGAGATAGTGGAGTAAGAAGTACAGCAAGTGTTCAAGGTTCTTTGGTTATGTATCCCATTTATGCCTATGGTAATGAAGCTCAAAGAAAAAAATATTTACCAAAATTGGCTTCTGGTGAATGGTTGGGTTGTTTTGGATTAACTGAACCCAATCACGGTTCAGATCCTTCAAGTATGCTTACTAATATTAAAGCAGTAGGAGATCATTTTATTTTAAATGGAGCAAAGATGTGGATTAGCAATGCGCCCTTTGCTCAAGTGGCAGTGGTTTGGGCAAAAAATGAAGCGGGTGAAATTGTTGGTGTTATTGTGGAAAGGGGTATGCAAGGTTTTTCAACACCTACCACACATGGTAAATGGAGTTTACGTGCCAGTGCTACTGGAGAATTAGTTTTTGATAATGTTAAAGTACCCAAAGAAAATATTTTACCTAATATTAAAGGGTTAAAAGGTCCACTTGGATGTTTAAGTAAAGCAAGATATGGTATTGCTTGGGGTACTTTGGGTGCAGCGATGGATTGTTATGACACTGCGCTTAGATATAGTAAAGAAAGAATTCAGTTTGGTAAACCCATTGCTGCTTTTCAACTTCAACAAAAAAAATTAGCAGAAATGCTTACTGAAATAACCAAGGGTCAGTTGATGGTTTGGCGTTTAGGTGTTTTAATGAATGAAGGCCGAGCTACTCCTGCTCAAATAAGCATGGCTAAAAGAAATAGTTGCGAGATAGCTACTCAAGTTGCTAGAGACGCAAGACAAATTTTAGGAGGTATGGGTATTACGGGTGAATATTCAGTTATGAGGCATATGATGAATTTAGAAAGTGTAATTACTTATGAAGGCACACACGATATTCATTTATTAATTACTGGAATGGATATAACAGGATTTAATGCTTTTAAATAAATGTACGATGGCGGCAGATAAAATATTTTTAATAGGGATGATGGGTGCAGGGAAAACTTATTGGTCACAAAAAATGGCAAAGTGGAATAAATGTGTTGGTTATGACTTGGATGCCTTGATTGAAATGAATGAAGAAAAAACCATTACTGAAATTTTTAATGAGGATGGAGAAGAATATTTTAGAAAAGTGGAAGCCAAAATTTTAAGATGGTTTAAAGAGAAGAAAAAATTTATTATTGCCACTGGTGGAGGCACTCCCTGTTTTCAGGATAATATGTCTTGGATGAAAAAAGAAGGTTTGGTGATTTGGTTAGACGAGTCGGTGGAAGTTCTTGTGAAAAGACTCTGCGCTGAAAAAGATCAAAGACCATTAATAGCTCATTTAAATAATAGTCAGATAGCTGCTTACATTGAAAATAAATTAATAGAGAGGCATTCCTATTACCAACAAGCTCATTATAGGCTCAGCTCAGAGCAATTGAATGAGGCTAGTTTGAAAAAGTTAATTACAAAGCATGTATCGTAATATGTTACTCAGTGGATTGATTAGTTGTATGTTGGCAGTTGTATTAGGAGCTTTTGGTGCCCACGTATTGAAATCTATACTAACTAGCACTCAATTACAAACATTTGAAACAGGGGTGAGATATCAATTGATACATGGTCTTGCACTTATATCTTTATCTTTATTTACAATTCACTTCGAAAATAAAATAGCTGCACAAAAATCATTAAAATGGGTTTGTAATTTATTCATTATAGGTACCATTTTATTTAGCGGTTCATTATACACGCTCACTTTATTTTCAAATACAAATTTTTCATTAATACGTATCATAGGCCCTCTCACACCCTTGGGCGGTTTGTGTTTTATGATGGGTTGGTTTTTTTGGATAAGGGTAGTTTTTTTATTTAAAGTGGATAAGTAAGCCCTGCATTTTTCAATTTTACACATTTGTTTAAATTCCTTTTTCTTCCTATTTAGATAACTTATATTTGTTATCATGGCAAATAGCTTAAAAAGTAAAAAACCTAGTAAGATGAGCGATCAGGAATTAAATCCTGACAAAGAAGCAGAAGTGTCGGTGTCTGAAGTGGTGAAAGATGAAAGAACTTCAAAAATATTAGGCTCCTTAAGTTTACTTATTACTTTATTTCTTTTTGTAGCATTTACTTCTTATTTATTTACCTGGCAGGACGATATGGATATGGTTCAATTATGGCGTACACATTTATTTTCCACCAATGATCTTAAAGCGAATAATTTAATGGGTTATATTGGAGCCTTTGTAGCCTATCAAATTATATTCAATGGTTTTGGTATTGCCGCCTATTTATTTTGTTCTTTCTTTTTTGTTGTTGGGGTAAATCTATTTTTTACAAAACCCATTTTTAGTTTATGGCGTAATATAAGATATGTCATCATGGGACTATTGCTCATTAGCACAAGTTTAGCTTTTGTGACAGCTGGTTCTAGTTTTTCTTGGGGGGGTGCCTTGGGTGAGTATAGTAGTAGTTGGTTAATTAAATGGGTCGGTAGTTTTGGAACAGGTGCTTTATTGTTAGTGGCAGGATTTAGTTATGTGATTTGGAGATTTAATCCCACTTTCAACGTACCTAATTTTAATTCTTTAATACCTACAAAAAAATATAATGAACCCTTGGACGATATAGTAGACACCGATGAGACTGCCGTTCAGCAAGAATGGGATTTATCGGCTGTAGAACCACCTTCCACAGGAGGTAATAAATTAAATACTACCAGTGAATCATTTGATGAATTAAACTTACAAGAGGAAAAAATAATAGAGCCTCAAACATTGGCAGAAGAATTAATACCCACACTTATAGATACAGAAGAGCCAGTTACTCTTGAACAAGAACAAGTAGCTGAGTCTATAGAAAATACAATGAATCTGGAAGATTTGAATGGAGAACTATTAGAAGATCTTGATTTGGAAATTAAACCCGTGGCTAAAGAGGCAACAGCGGCAGTGGGTAGTCTTGCTTCTGTGTATGATGCTACATTGGATTTAAAAAATTATAAGTATCCATCTATTAATTTATTAGAAACACATGGATCTGAAAAAATTGTTCAAGACCCAGAAGAACTAGAAACGCATAAAAATCAAATCATAGCTACTTTAAAAAATTATGATATTGCTATTCAGCGAATTGCAGCTACAGTGGGTCCTACTGTTACTTTATATGAAATTGTTCCAGCGCCAGGTGTACGAATTAGTAGAATTAAAAACTTAGAAGACGATATTGCTTTAAGTTTAGCTGCTTTAGGTATTCGTATTATTGCACCCATTCCTGGTAAAGGAACTATAGGTATTGAAGTTCCCAATATTAGAAAGACGGTGGTAAGTATGAAAACTTTATTGGCTAGTGAGAAATTTCAAAATAGTAAATTTTCATTACCTATTGCTATTGGTAAAAAAATTGATAATGAAAATTTTATTGTAGACCTAGCTAGTATGCCTCATTTGCTCATGGCAGGAGCCACTGGTCAAGGTAAGTCTGTTGGTTTAAATGCAATTTTAGTTTCATTATTATATAAAAAACATCCTTCTCAATTAAAGTTTGTTTTAGTGGATCCCAAGAAAGTAGAATTAAGTTTGTATCGTGTTATTGAAAAACATTTTTTGGCCAAGTTACCTGGAGAGCAAGATGCCATTATAACCGATACTAAAAAAGTAATTAATACATTGAATGCTTTATGCATTGAAATGGATAATAGATATGATTTATTAAAAGAGGCTGGCTGTAGAAATATTAAAGAATACAATGATAAATTCACAGCACGCAGATTAAATCCACAAAAGGGTCATCAGTTTTTACCATTTATTGTTTTGGTAGTAGATGAGTTTGCCGATTTAATTATGACTGCCGGAAAAGAAGTGGAAATGCCTATAGCTCGTTTAGCCCAGTTGGCTAGAGCAGTGGGAATACATTTAATTATTGCCACTCAAAGACCTAGTGTTAATATTATTACTGGAACCATTAAGGCCAATTTCCCAGCTCGTATTGCTTTTAAGGTTTCCAGTAAAATTGATAGTAGAACTATTTTAGATGCAGGAGGTGCGGAACAATTAATAGGTAAAGGAGATATGTTAGTGAGTTACAATGGAGAAATTACCCGTTTACAATGTGCATTTGTAGATACCCCAGAAGTGGATAGAGTTTGTTCTTTTATCGCAGATCAAAAAGGCTATCCTCAAGCATTTTTACTACCAGAATACATTGATGAGAAAGAAATGGATGCAGGTAATTTTGACTCTGGTGCAAGAGATGCTCTGTTTGAAGAAGCTGCTAGATTAATAGTAAGCGCACAAATGGGTTCGACCTCTTTGATACAAAGAAGAATGAAATTAGGTTATAATAGAGCCGGAAGGTTAATGGATCAATTAGAATCGGCGGGTTTGGTAGGTCCTAGTCAGGGAAGTAAGCCAAGGGAAGTCTTGTATAAGACTGAGGCCGAACTAAATAACTTTTTAAAGGGCCTTGATTAATTAAGCAAAAACTTTGGCTTAATTTTATAAATATGTTTTGTAGCCATTCTTTATTTTTGCTACATCCATATAGACATAATAATTTCATCTTATGAAAATCCCCTTTATTCTTGTTGCCATTTTTATGAGTACCTGCATTTTTGCTCAAAAAGATGCTTCTGCCAAAGCTATATTAGACCAAGTAGGGACCAAAGTGAGGGATTCCAAAGGAATATTAGTGAGCATACAAATGATTTCTAAAAATGCACAAGGTAAAGCCTTGGGGACCAAGCAGATAAACTTAAAAATGAAGGGAGAAAAATATTATTTGAAACAGGGAATGATGGAAATACTCTGTGACGGTAAAATTATTTACAATTTTGATGGACAAGCCACTATTTCAAAGTCTAGTGTTACAGAGTCTGACCAAACCTTAAGTCCTCAAAAATTATTATCAGGTAGCTATGATAAAGACTTCAATTACAATCTTTTGAGTCAAAATAATTCTACTGCTACCATTGAATTAATTCCATTGGATAAACGTAAAAATTTTCAAAAAGTCACTTTAATTATAGACAAACTAAAATCGGCTTTATCTTCTGCCTCTATTTTGGATAAAAGCAACAATAGTACCAATGTTAAAGTGCTTTCTATCAATTATAATGCTGTAATTGCAGATAATGTATTTGTTTTCAATAGGTCCAAATACCCTAAAAACGTGGAAATATTTGATTGATTTCCGCCATTTTAGACCTATCTTTGCAGGCGAAATAAAAAAATAAATCCGTAGTTAAATAGTTAACTACAAAAAAGAAGTTTAAAATGGCTACATTAACATCAGAAAAAAAAGCAAATATTTTTGCTGAATTCGGCGCCAAAGCAACCAATACAGGTTCTATTGAAGGACAAATTGCTTTATTAACCGAACGCATTGCGCACATCTCAAATCACTTGAAAGACAACACCAAAGACCATTCAACCCAAAGAGGTTTAATGCAATTAGTGGGTCAGCGTAAGCGTTTATTGGTTTATTTACAAA
>CAZWTV010000103.1:0-5946 GCA_964637225.1 uncultured Sediminibacterium sp. | reverse complement strand
AAAGCCAGCGAATTAAAAGAATGGATTCATTTTGGACTAACCTCCCAAGATATTAATAATACAGCCATTCCACTGAGTTGGAAAGAAGCAATGGAAAAAACTATACTTCCCTCCTATATACAATTACAAAATAATTTATATCAATTAGCAAAGAAATGGAAGAAGGTTTCTTTATTAGCACGTACACACGGACAAGCGGCCTCTCCCACCAGCCTTGGTAAAGAAATGATGGTTTTTGTAGAAAGACTTCATCATCAATTAGAATTATTTTCAGCCATTCCATATGCTGCTAAATTTGGTGGCGCCACAGGTAATTTCAATGCCCACCATATAGCTTTTCCCAAAAAGAATTGGGTGAGTCTTGGAAATGAATTTGTGGACGATGTTTTAGGATTACAAAGAATGCAGTTCACAACGCAAATTGAACACTATGATCATTTTGCAGCGCAATGCGATACCTTAAAGCGATTGAACACAATTTTAATTGATCTAAGCCGAGATGTTTGGACCTATATATCAATGGATTATTTCAAACAACAAACAAAAAAAGGTGAAGTAGGTTCTAGTGCAATGCCCCACAAGGTGAATCCCATTGATTTTGAAAATGCTGAAGGTAATTTAGGTGTAGCAAATGCTTTACTTGAACACTTAGCAGCAAAACTTCCTGTTAGTCGTTTACAAAGAGATCTTACCGACTCAACAGTACTGAGAAATATTGGTGTGCCATTAGGACATATTATAATTGCTTTAAATTCCTTAGAAAAAGGATTGGGCAAATTAATTTTAAATGAAGAAAAAATAAAAGCCGATTTAGATAATAACTGGGCAGTGGTTGCTGAAGCTATTCAAACCATTTTACGTAGAGAAAAATATCCAAATCCTTATGAGGCATTAAAAGACCTGACAAGAGGTAAAAATAAAATAGATAAAAAACTAATACATAAATTTATTGACGGCTTAAAAGTGAATACTGCAATTAAAAAAGAATTAAAATCTATTACGCCACATAATTATATTGGAGTAATGGCTCAGTATTAGAAATTTTATAATAAATTTTTACTTAGATATCTTCTTCCTAACTATTTTCAGGAGGTAGTACACTTTTTTTTCTTGACTCTTTTTTAGAAAGTAAATGATGAATGGGCTGCATACCCTCTTTTTTGATTGCCATAGTTAATACTTGAGCAGTAGCTGCTGCATCACCCCAAGCTCGATGTCTTCCTTCAATTTTAATTCCTAAATCGTGAGACAAAGAGCCTAATCCATATTTTTTTAAACCTGGAAATACTTTGCGACTTAATCTAATAGTACATAATTTAGGCGCAGACCAATGATACCCCGATTTACCCAATAAATAATGGACAAAAGAATAATCAAAACTCACGTTATGCGCAACAAAGACACGACCATTTAATAAATTATAAATATGGGGGGCCACTTCTTCAAATAAAGGTGCTTTGGCCACCATAGCATCGCTAATGCCTGTCATTTGCACTATAAAAGGAGGTATTTTTTGTCTAGGGTTAATCAAAGTCACATATTTACCAGTGACTTCTTCACCATTATGAATAACAATTGCAATTTCAGTTATACCTGCAGATTGGGGAGTGCTCCCCGTAGTTTCAATATCTACAATTGCAAATTCCATTTAGATGCTAAGTTCGTATTTTTTAGCAACTTATTGCTTGCCGCTTTTCCTTATTTTTGTGACTCATTGTAGGAAAAGAACTTATGTATGGAAATGAGTAAAAACTATATACCTGGAGAAGTTGAATTAAAATGGTATAAACATTGGGTAGACAGTGGTTACTTCCACAGTACCCCTAATGATAAAAAAGCCTATAGCGTTGTTATTCCTCCTCCCAATGTTACAGGTGTGTTACATATGGGACATTGCTTGAATAATACCATTCAAGATATTTTAGTGCGTCGTGCACGTATGCAAGGGTTCAATCCATGCTGGGTACCAGGCACCGATCACGCCTCCATTGCTACTGAAGCCAAAGTAGTGGCTATGTTAAGAGAAAGAGGAATTACTAAATCGTCTTTAAGTAGAGATGAATTTTTAAAATATGCTTGGGAATGGAAAGAAAAATATGGCGGAATAATTTTGCAACAATTAAAAAAATTAGGTTGTAGTTTAGATTGGGAGCGTACTTCCTTTACAATGGATCCAGATTATTATGCATCTGTCATAAAAGTTTTTGTTGATTTATATAAAAAAGGAAAAATATATCGTGGCAAAAGAATGATCAATTGGGATGTTTGTGCTAAAACTGCCTTGAGTGATGAAGAAGTCATACATAAAGAAGTAGCAGGTAAAATTTATCACTTACGCTATAAACTTGATGTGCCCCAGGAACAATATATTAACATAGCTACTGTTAGACCTGAAACCATACTAGGAGACAGTGCTATTTGCGTACATCCAAAAGATGCTCGATACAAAGACTTGGTAGGTCAATTTGCATATGTTCCTTTAATTCACAGACGCATTCCCATTATTGCAGACGAATATGTTGAAATGGAATTTGGTACAGGTGCATTAAAAGTAACTCCAGCGCATGACATGAATGATTTTGTTTTAGGTCAAAAATATAATTTAGATATTATTGACATTATGAACGAAGATGGCACACTTGCAGATGCTGCAGGTTTATATATTGGTCAAGATAGAATTGAGGTTAGAAAAAGTATAGTAAAAGATTTAGAAGCAGCAGGTAATTTAATCAAAATAGAAGATTACACACACCAAGTAGGTTTTAGTGAGAGAACCGATGCTATTGTAGAGCCAAGATTAAGTTTACAATGGTGGGTGGATATGAAAAAATTAGCTGCACCTGCCCTAGAGGCCGTTCTATCTGAAGAAATTAATTTTCATCCTGCTAAATTTAAAAATTTATATCGTCATTGGATGGAAGGTATAAAAGATTGGTGTATTAGTAGACAATTATGGTGGGGGCATCGCATTCCAGCTTGGTATGATGAAGAAGGTAATTTTTATGTAGCTCATAATGAAGAAGAAGTATATGCACTTCATCCTGAAACCAAAGGAAAAAAACTAACACAGGATGCCGATTGTTTAGACACTTGGTTTAGTAGTTGGTTATGGCCTTTTGAAGTATTCAAAGGATTATCTAATCCAGATAATAAAGAAATAAATTATTACTTCCCCACTAGCACTTTAGTAACCGCCCCTGAAATTATATTTTTCTGGGTAGCCAGAATGATTATGGCTTCAGAAGAGTATATGGGAAAAATTCCTTTTAAAGATGTATACTTTACTGGTATAGTGCGCGATAAGCAAGGCCGTAAAATGAGTAAAAGTTTAGGAAATTCACCAGACCTACTAGCTTTAATAGACCAATATGGCGCAGATGCAGTTCGTTTTGGTATAATGATAGCATCTCCAGCTGGTAACGATCTCTTATTTGATGAATCCACATTAGAACAAGGAAGAAATTTTAATAATAAATTATGGAATGCTACCAAGTTATTAAAAATGTGGGAAGCTCGTCAAAGCAGTCAAGAACCCATTTCAGAGGATGCCCAATTTGCAATACAATGGTTTGAAGCGAAATTAAATGTTACTCAAATTGAAGTCAATGAAATGCTTAAAACTTTTCGTTTAAGTGAGGCATTAAAAACAATATATGCTTTAATATGGGACGATTTTTGTAGTTGGTATTTAGAGTGGATAAAACCTGGTTTCGAACAACCCATCCAAAGTTCTGTTTATGAAAAGACAGTACTATTTTATGATATTTTATTAGAATTACTGCATCCTTTCATGCCTTTCATTACAGAAGAGATTCACCATACTTTAAAATCTCAGCAAGAAGATTTATGCGTCAAATTAGCAACTCCAATTTCTAGTGTAAATAAAGAAGTCTTACAAGCTGGAGCATTACTACAAAAAGTTATTTCTAATTTAAGAGATGCTAGAAATAAAAATCAGATTAAACCCAAAGAAACTATTGAATTATTTATACAAACAAATCAAAATTCATCTTACCAAGCAATTCAAAATATTTTAGCAAAACAAATTAATGCAAGTAAGATTCAATATACTAATAGCACCATTACTTCTTCAATTGTAGTAGCCTTAGAAAAAGATAAATTTTATATTCTTGCCAATAAGGTTATTGATACCGCAAGTTTAAAAGAAAATTTACTCAAAGATCTTGCACACCAACAAGGTTTTTTACAATCGGTAGAAAAGAAATTAAGCAATGAAAAATTTATACAAAATGCAAAGCCTGAAGTGTTAGCAATTGAACAAAAAAAGAAAGCCGATGCTTTAGCTAGAATTCAAACTATTGAAGAAAGTTTAGCACAACTTGGTTAAAAAACTTTATTATATAGAATAGAAAAATAGTAATGAGCGAAATTCAAATAAGACCTGCTACAGCGGAAGATATAGCATTTATTAGATCTGTATCTGAACGCACTTGGCCCAGCACTTACGGACATATCATTTCACAGGCTCAAATTGATTTCATGTTAGATTGGATGTATAGCGACGACTCATTGAAAAATCAAATGAACGCTGGTGCAGAGTTTTATATTGCAAGTATAAAAAATAATAATGAATGGCTGGAAGTGGGTTTTTGTTCAGTAAGTGCTGAAAAAGAAGAGGGTGCTAACAATTTTACACACAAGCTTAATAAACTTTATGTGCTTCCAAGTGCTCAAGGTACCGGCGCAGGAAAGGCTTTATTAAATAAAGCATTAGAGGTAGCAAAGTTAGCAGGGTCTAAATCTATATTCTTACAAGTAAATAAATTAAATAAAGCCTACTCTTTTTATTTAAAAAAGGGGTTCATTAAAGAAAGCGAATTCAAATTCGATATTGGAAATGGTTTTTACATGGACGATTATGTCATGCGTTTACATTTCCCTTAACATTAAATCTTAGAAATGACTACCCCCTCTAAACTTACTTGAGGATCGCTAGGATTAATTAAAATATCAATCTTGTTTTTATATTTTTTATTCATCAAATCACGAATAAACCATATTCCATTAAACTTACCTGCGTTAGATAGTTTTACTTTATCTCCTAAAGAAAATAATTCTTTTAAATCTCTACTAATGGCAATGACTCTATGCTTCATGGGATTTACGCTATCTAATTTAAAACCTGTTGCTGTTTCAAAAGGAGTGCTATCAGTTTCGGCTATAGCGGCTTTGTAAGTTGTCAAAGAAACCTTACTTAAGGGTTTTAATTCTAAGTCATATTTGGAAACAACACCTCTACCCTTACTGGGCAATAAAACCAGAGATGTACCTATTAGCATAAGTATCACAAAACCTATTCCAATATGATTTAAATATTTCATAGTTTAATGGATAGAGTTGGTTATTGACTCAAGAACCTATACAATTAAATGAGTTTGTTTCACCACACCCATTATAAAAACGCTTTGGACCTGACTAATATTGTCGGCCTGGCTTAGTTTGTTCACATGAAAATTGTAATAACTGTTCATGTCTTCAGTAACAATTTTCAACATAAAGTCAAACTCACCAGAAATACTATAACATTCAACAACGTCTGGTAGTTCATTAATAAGTTTTATAAATTGGGCCCCAGAATGCTTACTATGTTGATTTAGAGACACATAGCATATAACCATCAGTCCTTTTTTAACTTTTGAACCGTCAATTAAAGTGGCATATTGCTTAATGACTCCATTTGCTTCAAGCCTTTTTATTCGCTCATGTACAGGGGTGGTACTTAAGTGAATTTGATCGGCTATTTCCTTTACTGTGATTCTTGCATTCAGCTGTAAAAGACGTAAAATGGCTAAATCCTTCTCATCCAAGGAGATAGAATGGGATAAAAGAGCCGAATCCACTATTGAACTTGTATTTTTCATGTTTTTTTAGAATAAATAATAACAAAAATACAAAATTATAGCTGAATATTCTAAAATTATTAAA
>CAZWTV010000102.1:2977-5953 GCA_964637225.1 uncultured Sediminibacterium sp. | reverse complement strand
GAGTTCATACAATTTTATAAAACCTATTATGTTCCTAATAATTGTGTTTTATCAATTGCAGGAGATATTAATAAAGCCGATCTTAAAAAGAAAATTGAAGCTTATTTTGGGCCTATAGCAAAAGGAACTTTACCTATGTATAGACCTAGCATTAAAGAGCCTCCATTAGGTGGAGAAGTACGTGATATTGTATATGATAATATCCAATTACCAGCTATTTTGCATGCGTATCGTGCACCCAAGCAAGGGGGAGATGAATATTATGCATTTAATGTGCTCTCCACTATTTTATCTGGGGGGGCTTCTTCTAGAATGAATAAAACTTTAATAGATACAAAACAATTAGCTGTGGCTGCGCAATCAGTTCCTTTCTTTAATGAAGATGAAGGTTTGTTTATAGCCTTGACGGTGGCAAATATGGGAGTGAAAGTGGAAACTTTAGAGGCAAGTATGGATAGTGTTGTTAATGGATTGAAATTAGGTTTAGTGGGGGAACGTGAATTTCAGAAAGTGAAAAACCAAATAACCACCGATTTAGTAGATAGCAAAGCTACCATGGCAGGTATTGCAGAAAGTTTAGCGAACAATGAAGTGTATTTTGGAGATGCTAATTTAATTAATACTGAATTGGAAAAATATAATAAAGTAACAAGAGAAGATGTATTGAATGTAGCTAAAAAATATTTGAATAAAGATAATAGGGTAGTACTTCATTATTTACCAAAAGAAAAATCAACTAAATAACTACGACTATTCTAACTATCAAAAAATAATTTTATGAAAAAATATATATACATAGGTTTATTAGGATTGCCCTTATTTTCAATGGCACAATTGGTAGATAGGACAAAGGCACCTACTGCAGCAAAAGCGCCAATTATTCAAGTAGCAAGTCCAGTCAAATTTACTTTAGCCAATGGATTGAAAGTATTTGTAGTAAAAAATACAAAACTTCCTAAAGTGACTGCTACTTTAGCCCTAGATGTAGATGGTTTTAAAGAAGGAGATAAAGCAGGGTTGGCAGATATGTCAGGTCAATTACTCAAAAGAGGAACCACTACTAAATCAAAAGTTGAACTAGATGAAGCAGTAGAATTTTTGGGAGGCAGTTTATCCACCTCAAGTCAATATGCTTCAGTAAGTTCTTTAAAAAATAATTTTCCTAAGCTAATTGAACTATTGTCGGAAGTGATCCTGCATCCAGCCTTAAAAGCAGATGAGTTGGAAAAAGTGAGAAAACAAACCTTGTCTTCTATTGAATCAAGTAAAGATAATGCAGATGCTATTTCTAATAATGTCATGAAAAAATTAGTGTATGGAGCGAATCATCCTTTTGGAGAAATTACCACTACAAAAACAGTAAAAGCTGTAAATGTAGAAGATGTGAAAAATTTTGTGAAAACATATTGGATTCCAAACAATGCTTATTTAGTATTTGTGGGAGATATTGAACCTGCCACCGCTAAATCTTTGGCAGAAAAGAATTTTGGCGCTTGGACTAAAGGTACTTTTACTCAACCTATCTATGATAAACCAGCTATTCCATCTGCTACTTATGTTGCAATTGTGGACAGGCCTGCTTCAGTACAAAGTGTAGTTGCAGTAGCGTCTACTGTGAATTTAACAAAAGGTTCTCCCATAGATATTCCTTCCAATGTGATGAATAATATTTTAGGAGGAGGCTTCTCTGGAAGACTATTTGCTAATTTGCGCGAAAAACATGGTTTTACTTATGGGGCTTATTCTTCATTAAGCTCAAGTAAACAAATTGGTATTTTCAGTGCAGAAGCTTCTGTAAGAAATGAAAAAACAGATAGTTCTATTCAGGAAATTTTAAATGAACTTAATTTAATTCGTACTACTAAAGTAGGGGATACGGAATTAAGCCGTATGAAAAATTACTTAGCAGGAGGTTTTGCTCGCTCTTTAGAAAACCCAATTACCATTGCTAATTTTGCATTAGCGATTGCAAGAAATAATTTACCTGAAGATTATTATCAAAAGTACCTGACTAATTTGGCTGCAGTGGATGCTCAAAAAGTGCAAGAAGTAGCTAATAGCTTATTGAATCCCTCTAAAATGCATATTGTTATAGTAGGTAATGCAAAACAAATTGCCAAGGGATTAGAAAAATATGGACCAGTGAAATATTTTGATATAGAAGGCAACGAAACAGCTGCTCCCACTGAAGTAAAAGCCGATGCAAGCCTAACTCCAACTCTATTAATGGAAAAAGTGATTACGGCTATTGGTTCTAAAGAATCTTTATCAAATTTAAAAGACGTTCAATTAAAAGGAACTGCTAGTTTGATGGGTCAGACTTTAGAAATGAAGCAAACCATAATTATTCCAGGTAATTCAGTAACTACTATGTCAATGGGTGGTATGGCTTTAATGAGACAAGCTGTAGTAGAAGGTAAATATTCTGTAACACAACAAGGTCAAGAAGCGCCCATTACAGAGGATATTAAAGAAGGTTTAGATGAATCTGCAGTATTAGCTCCAGAGCAATTGTATCTTTCAAAAGGATATGGTATAAAAATTGTAGGAGCAGAAAAAGTAAATGGTAATGATGCAATTGATGTTGAAATAACTACTCCGTCCAAAAAAGTATCTCATCGTTTTTATGATGCAAAAACATTTTTATTAGTTAAAACTTCTAAATCTGAAGAAGTACCCGGAAGAGGTACCATGACGCAGCAACAATTTTTTAGCGGCTATCAAACTATAAATGGATTGCAAATACCTTCTGAGATGTTAATTGATATGGGGCAGATGAAAATTAACGTTAAATATACAGACATTAAAGTAAATCAAGGTTTAAAAACAACTGATTTAAAATAGTAAAGCATTTATAAGTTACATATACGATCCATAAAAAAACCTTCCAAAATTGGAAGGTTTTTTTATGGATTAAGTTTGTCTTAAAATCTTATTCCGTAACCAATATTAAATAAAATTTGATTGCCTGTTAAA
>CAZWTV010000102.1:0-2877 GCA_964637225.1 uncultured Sediminibacterium sp. | reverse complement strand
TCATCTTTATAAGGTGAACCATAATAAGCTGCGCCGCCTCGAATCATCCAATTGCCATTTAATTTTATTTCAGATCCCACTTTGAAATTAATATTGTTTTTATATGCGTCTTTGATAGTAGCATTTAGTAAGCTATAATAATCGCTGGTTGCTTTATCATAATTATTGGCATAAAAACGAGTAGCCGCGTAATTGATAAATTCTAAGTCAGCAGAAATAAATCCGAGAGGTTGAGATGGCTTGGAAGGGGATGCAAAAAAGTAGCTTGTACTTAATATAGCTTTAGTGGGTGTAGCTACACTATACTCACTGGTACCAGGATAACCATTATTCAATTGACTTGAACTTACAGACTGTATGCCAGCATATTTTTCAGTATTGGTAGTCATACTGGCGCTAATTTGGTCTCTAAAAGTAATTACTTGAGGCGTGTGTAAAGTAAAGCCAACTCTTAAAAACGATTCTGGCTTGTAAATAATACCCAATTTTGCTCCAATACCCCAGCCTCTAGAGGAGAAATTTTCATCAACTATAAATCCTGCAAAATTATTATCAGGATTAGAAGTAGCATCTACTTCAGAATAAGTAAGTCTTTTGGTATAGTTAATCATAGGTAAGACTAAACTTCCTCCCAAGTATAATTTGTCTTCCATATTACCACCCCATCCAAATGCTAGTTCATCATAGCTTCCTGTGGTATATGCATTATAAGATTGGTTTACACCCGTTGAAATGGGAACTAAACTTTGATAACCAGTTACGGCGCCTTTTGCATTTGCAGTAGTATCAATTAAATAAGTTCTAAATGCTAATGAGCTTCCAAATATGTAATTACTTAATGCAGCATTGGTGTCGGCTCTATCACCCACCAATTCTTCTAAATATTTTTCTGAAAAACTGCTAAAATTATTTTTACCACCAAAGCTAAATTGGTTATTGAAATTTGCTATTTGATTATAGGTTATTGAAAAAGCAGTACTAGTCCAATTATTTTTTTTTCGCCCATCGGCAAATACAATACCTAATGATCCAAAATTAGATTTAGAATCGGTAGTGGAGGAGCTAGATTCTCTATAATTAAAGTTATTAGTTTGTACTAAAAATTTAGGGGTTAATAACAGTTCACTTGATTTATAGAAACCTAATCCAGCAGGATTGATATGATTAGAAGATAAATCTCCGCCTAAAGAACCCATGGCGCCTCCCAAAGCATTACTTCTTGCGGTTCCGCTGGGTGCGAACCAAGATAAACGAAGTCCATCTTGAGGTTCTTGCGCAAATAGGGTTATATGAGATACAAGTAATATTGATAAAAATAATTTTTTCATAAATGATTTACGTTTTAAAACTTAGAACAAAAAATGATACTACACCACTGGCTTAAGGAATTCTAGAGGCGCGAGGACTACCTGCACTGGAGCCACTGCTACTAAAACCGCCGCTTCTACCGCCAGCATTACTGTTGGTGTTAAAGCTTTGTTGAGAGCTTTGATTATTAAAAGTGCTGTTAGTTTGATTGTTATTGCCACCATTATAATAGTTATTGGAGAAGTAACGAGCGGGTCGATCATAACTATTGGCATAATTGACGTTTGTATTGTTCGTAACCACACGCTTCATTAAATTGCCAAAACTAGTATTCAAAGTTGGATTACTTGTGTATCTTGTATTGCCAGTAGTGGTATTTAAACTATTGTTTTCATTATTGTAACCACGATTATTTCTATAGGCATTCAAAGTAGAAGGACTAGCTTGACCAACATAGGGCGATTGATAAGGTCTTCCATTATTTACAAAACCATTTCCGTTGTAATAATGAATACCATAATAGGGGTTATAAAATCCTGTGTAATAAGGGTTCCATCCTCCATATCCAAAGCCTCCGTAACCAAATCCGCCAAAGCCCCAACCAAAACCTAAACCACCGTAACCAAATCCGCCATAGCCAAATGCAAAATCATCAAATCCAAATCCCCAACCAATCCCCCAGCCTAAGTAAGGATAGTAACCACCCCAACCTAGAGAATAAATAGGACTAAAAGGATAGTACCAAGAAGCGCCATAAAATCCAGCATACCAACTATTCCAACCATAATAAGATGGATAAAAACCAAAATTAAATCTTGGGTCATTCCAATAACCCCAATCATCTATAGTGCTCCATCTATTTCTATTGGCTACTTTTAATCTTAGATATCGATCGTCTTGATAATTTTGATAATCTTGGTACTGTTCATCCTGAGACATTCCATTTTCTGCTTTTTCTGCTGCCACTAATTTTTCTGAACTCACCACTTTATTGTTAGGTGTGAAATATAAATCATCGGTTGCAGCAGTGGTAGCTTGTTGCAAACTAGTACAGCTTGTACCAAAAAAACTAATGGCCACCATGCTTATGGCTATTAGCCTTAAATAAGTGTTAGTTTTTTGCGTGTTCATATTCAGAAGTTTTAGGTTTTTATATGCCCCTTAATTAGCATACATTTGCTGGTATAAAGGTATTGAAAAATAGAATATAGAGCGTTTTTCGTACATTAAAATTATTACTATAAAATTGTTAAGATTTTAAGATGGCAAAAGAACTTACCACCAGAGCTCAAGACTACGCACAATGGTATAATGATTTAATAATAAAAGCTGAGCTAGCCGACTATAGTGCTGTTAGAGGATGTATGGTAATTAAGCCTTATGGTTATGCTTTATGGGAAAATATGCGAGATATCTTAGACAAAATGTTCAAGGATACTGGACACCAAAATGCTTATTTCCCATTGTTTGTTCCAAAATCACTATTTGAGGCGGAAGAAAAAAATGCAGAAGGCTTTGCTAAAGAATGTGCCGTAGTGACTCATTATCGTTTAATAGCCGATCCCAATA
>CAZWTV010000101.1:0-6098 GCA_964637225.1 uncultured Sediminibacterium sp. | reverse complement strand
CATGAAAATTCCATTGCCCACAAATGCAAAAATAACTGCATTGGTATGTAGTGGTCTAATACGACCAAAATTAAAATAAGGCTGCAAATTAAGCACAGTTGGAAAAACCAGCTGTAATGCAATCCATAATCCAACGGTCATTCCTACCACTCCCCAAATAATAGTAGCAATGGCAAAATTTCTTACCGTTTTATTATCATACTGAAAGCTTTCTACTTGCATAAGTAACAATTAAATGGTTATTAATAATAATTATTTTTTTACTTCTTTAGTAATTGTCAATTCATCATCAAATAACATTCGAACAGAGGGTGTATAATCGTCCTCCATTTGTCCAGAATTCACTGACCATAAAAAGGCCAATAAAAAACCACCTGCAACAAGCACACTAACAATAATGAGAATAATAAGTACAGACATCTGGGTTATTTGTCACAAATATAATTGGAGCCAAAAAGCCCGAATATGACCTTTATCAAGGTACACATATGATATATATCAGTTTATTGCTTTTGCACATTTATTGGTCTCGCATAAACAAAGGAGAACAAGGCTGATAAGCTTACAATACTTATGGAACTTAGAGGCATTAATATTGCTGCCACCATCGGCGACAACTGAGCCCTAGTGGCAAAATACATGCCCACTAAATTGTATATAATGGAAAGAACAAACAAAATAACAATTACTTGCTTTCCTTTTTTAGTATAACTCATTAACTGACTCAATTTTGGCACCATCGAACCCTCAATAATAACATCACTAGCAGGCGTAAATAAATGTGTTTGATCACTTACAGCAATACCCACATCGGCTTTTTGCAAGGCTCCAGCATCGTTTAATCCATCTCCTATCATTAAAACTTTACACCCCTCTTTTTGCAATTGATTTATATAAGCCAATTTATCTATTGGACTTTGCTCAAAAATCAAAGGAACTCCAGTACCAAATATGGGTAATAAATTTTCTCTTTCAGTAGCATGATCTCCGCTTAACAAATGCAATTGATACCCATTTTTTTGCAATTGATGAATCATATTTTTAATTCCATCTCTGTACACATGATTCACTTTAAACATTCCTTTGTATTGACCATTAAATGCGATATTTACCGAAGATCCTTTTACCGAAGCAGTAAAATTAATTTGCTGATGTTGTAAAAAAGAAAGAGACCCCATTAAAATTTCGTTACCACTACAAAAGGCGCGCGTTCCTTTACCCACAAAATTTTGAATTTCTTGTACTGGCAATAATTTTGTTTGAACCGAGGAAAAATAATGATAAATTAATTGACTTAATGGATGCAATGACTCCCTAGTGACAGATACAAGCATACTTTTTTCTTCTTCAGATAATTCGGCTCCAATATAGGTTAGCTGTGTTTCCCCCTGAGAAGTAAGCGTGCCTGTTTTATCAAAAACAATCGTATCTATTTTTTCGATTGATTCAATTACAGAACTGTTCTTACAATACATTTTAAATTTACCCAAATGCCTAAGTACATTTCCATAAGTAAAGGTTACAGCCAACAATAAGGAACAAGGACAAGCCACAATTAAAACCGCACTCACTGCAGGTATAATCTTACTTGTATCTACCCACCACCAGTACATTCCAGAAAAAAAAGCAATACTAAAAAGCACATAAGTAAAATACCTACTCCAGGGGTGTACAAATGATTTTTCAGAATTTTTAGGGGATTGTAAAATAGGGTTATTCCAAAGTTCTGTTATATAACTTTGCCCTACAGGCTTGGTTACTTGAACTTGAATCGCTCTTCCTTTTTGAATTCCTCCAGCAAATACAGCTGCTCCATTTAATAGCTCAATAGGTGCTTTTTCGCCAGTTACAAAACTATAATCTAGCAACCCACCATTGGTAAGTAAAATTCCATCTGCTGGAATCATTTCATCGGACCTCACCAAAATAACCTCTCCTTTTACAATCTCAGTTAATGGCTTGTTTACTTGCTGATTTCCTTGAACTACAGTTACCCCTAAAGGGAAAAAAGAAGTGTAATCTCGATCAAAAGAAAAAGTATCATAAGACCTATTTTGAAACCATCTACCAATAAGCATAAAAAATACAATGCCGCTCATACTATCTAAATAACCACTCCCAGTATGCGTCATGATTTCATACAAAGATCTTCCAAAAGTGACCATTATTGCTAAAGCAATGGGTGCGTCTATATTTAACCATTTTTGTCTTAGACCAGTGTATGCGGATACAAAAAAATCACTTGCACTAAAAAATAAAACCGGAAGTGATAAAAGTAAATTGAGATATAAAAAAAAGGGTTTCAACGTACCCACTTCGGCTACGCTTGAAGCCAAATAATCGGGAAAGCTCAACATCATTATATTGCTAAAGCAAAAACCTGCCACCCCAATTTTATATAATTGCTTTTTATTTACCTTTTTTTTCTTCTGCGAGTCATTTCCACCTAAATGAATCATAGGTTCATAGCCCACAAAAGCCAACAATTGCACTAACTCTTTTAAACTTATTGCTGATGGTTTAAAAACAATTTTGATTTCTTTTTTCTCAAAATGAGTTTGAGAAAAAAGGATACCCTTATTTATTTTATGTAAATTTTCCAATAACCAAACGCAACTTACGCAATGTATTTGCGGTAAATAAAAAACTACTTGCGCCTGATCTCCAATTTGCAAATGCAATAATTGTGATTGTATAGCAGGTACCTCAAGATAATTGAATTTATCAGATACAAAAACACCCTTTGCTGACATGCCTGGCATATCCGTTAAATCATAATATTTACAAAGCCCGTTTTGGTCTAATAATTGAAAAACCATTTTACACCCATCACAACAAAAAAAATGGTTTGCTAACGAAATGGATTCGTTACAATCTTCTCCACAATGGTAACAATGTTGTTGCATAAATCTATGCAACAAAGTTCTGCTGTTTTGAGGCAGATATCGGTGAGCAGTGTCAGTAAAAAAAATGACAATAATCATATTATGGGAAGCATGCTTGCAAAATTTGGATCCAAGCTATTCTGAACTTCAACTAAGCCTTGTTTATACTGTAAACTAGTCAGACCTTAGTAGACATTTTATTAACAAAATAAGATAGAAATACTATGGAAAAGACAAAAGAAATAAGCTAATTATTTTGGAAAACAAACAGGTGAAGCAGAATAAGAAAAGGGAATTGCAAAATTGATTTCCTACGGTGCTCTATTTCTAGCAAACCCTGACTTACCAAAAAGATTTGAGCTCGATGCAGAACTAAATCAACCTGATAGAGCAACTATGTATGGCGGTCAAGATAAAGGCTATATTAATTATCCATTTTTACAATAAAATTTATTATTTAATCCTCTTTTAATTTAATATCATGAATAAAATATTAGCAATTTTCAAGAAATTCTCATCCATGAGAAACAAGTTGTTGATGAATGGAAATCAGCAGGAATTTTAGACAATCTTTTTTTGAGACAAGAAAAAAATGGTTTAAAAGAGTCACAATTGTTCAATGATTGAGTTTGTAACAATCTGGAAATTGAAGGGTTAAGTTCTTATAATTCAATAATCAGATTTATGCACTCTATCAATCAATTCAGTATCAATTAACTCTAAAGATAAAACCATATCTTTAACTGTATCTTTGTATTTTTTAAAATGAGGTGTCAATATATGTGACTGATATGCATCCTGATTTGCATAAACCTCTAGTATAGTTATCAAACTTGAATCTTTTTTGTCTGCTACCACTGTATAAGACAATACGCCTGGCTCCACTTTTATTGCTGTATTCATGTGTTCTTTTAGGGCCACTTTATATTGTTCTAATTGATTTCCATCAACTTTAATTTTTGCAATTCGGTACATTTTATTCTTTAATTGTGCATTTGAGTTAAATGAAATAAGTGTGCAGATGCCTAAAAATAGACAAGAGAGAATAATTCGATTCATATGAAAATAAAAAGGTTATACTACAAAAGTAAAACTTTTTCCCTTTTAGTGCTCCCCCTTATTGACGAAAGTTGCAGCTATAATTCGTTGATTGATTATGCAACAATTAATAAATTAAAGCGATTAAAATTATTGCAAGTCTAGCTTCATCATTAAGTCAGTTTGCTCATCATCTCCTAACTTAAAAATATGTTTGTCAAAAACCTTAAACCCATTTTTTTCATAAAATCGAATAGCCTTCAGATTTTGTTCCCAAACCCCCAACCATACATATTTAAGTGATTTACTTTTTGCTATTTCAAGTGCCTTAATGTATAATTTTTGACCAACCTCTTTTCTTTGAAATTCTTTTAGTACATAAATTCTCTCTATTTCTAAAGAATTACTAAGTTTCATTTCTGTTTGTGCATCCTCCAAATTGATTTTTAAATATCCAACAATTATATCTTCTAGGACAGCTAAATAAAATTCTGAGTACTTATTTCTTAGCTCATCTTTAATTTTTTCAATTGAGAAAGCTACGTCTAGATAATTTGTCATATTTTCTTGCGTATTACCAGCAGAAAATGTTTCCATAAATGTTTGCTTACCAATTTGCTGGAGTGCTTCAACATCAAAAACATTTGCTTTTCGAATTTTCATAGGAGAGTGGTAATTGGACATAAAAAAGGGTTACACTATACAAGTATAACCCTTTTACTTTAATATGCTCCCCTTGCAGACGAAAGATGCAGCTATAATGCTACCCTTGAGTATGTGACAATCAGGCTGTTTTGGCGATAACTTTATTTTCTTAAAATCTCATCTGTGAAATGCTTTTTACTTTTTGCATTTGAAAATTTTTCTTTATTGTATTCATCTGAAGTACCCCTTGGGTATAGATATTGAGCTCCAATTTTTATTACATAACATCTTGCCTAAAAATATAATTTGTCCAACATGACTGGAATAATGTGATAGTTGTCTATTGATTGCTTCAAGAATAGTATGACCTTGATTTCTAATATATATAACTCTTGATAAATCTGCATCCGAAATTGAATCAAGAGCATTAAATAAACAAGACCACCCTTCTTCCCATCGTTGTAATAATTGTTGTCGAGTACTGATGTCATTTTCAAACTCTGCTTCTCTTTTTCTCCATTCTTTTTCTCCATCAGATGTAAGAAAATCTGTCCAACGTGAAAGCATATTTCCCCATAAATGTTTTACTATAATTGCTATACTATTACTCTCACTATTAACCTGAATAAATAATTGTTCATCTGATAGTTGAGAGAATGTTTTTTCACCCAACATTTTATAATATTGAAACTGTTTCTTTGTACTTTCTAAATATTGTATATTACTCATATCTATTCTTATTTTAATAATTCAATTTAGAAAATATTTGTGAAAAGATGCAGCTATCCTAACTCACTGCAAGACAACAAAAAGGCGAAATTTCTGTCGCCTTGTGCAGTTTGGCTCACCTTACACACCAATATTGCAATTTGAAGTCGCAAATTGCGACCACAAGTTAAGGGCAATCAAAAAATTTAATTAACTGAAACTTCTACTGTTTTACCTAGTCCAAATTCAAGCAACCTATATAAAGTAGATAGTTGAATATCTGTTTTACCATTTTCAATTCGAGAGATAAAGCTTTTTTTGGCTCCAATCTTATCTGCCAATTGTTCTTGAGTCATTTTAGCATTTTTTCTTTCTTCTTTTATTAACTCTCCTATAAGAAAAGATTTTGCTTTAATTTCAAACTCAGTTCTTCTCTCCGATCCTCTTGAACCATATCTTCCAGTTAAATGCTCATTAAAATTTGTAATACTAGTTTCTTTCTTTGCCATTATTTCATTATTTAGTCGTACTAAAATATTCCTTCATTAATTTATTTGCCATCTCTATTTCCTTTACCGAAGTCTTTTGTGTTTTCTTTTGATAGCCATTAAATAAAACAACAATTTTACCTTTATCAAAACAACAGAATAATCGAAATATATTATTGCCATGTTCAACTCTTACTTCATACAACCCTTTTTGCCCTTCTAAATGTTTTAAAAACTTTTCAGGCACTTTTTCAATATGCGTAATTAAGAATAAAACGTAATCAATTTTTTCTTTAGCTTTCTCAGATTGCTTATCAAAAAATTCATGAAAATG
>CAZWTV010000100.1:0-6144 GCA_964637225.1 uncultured Sediminibacterium sp. | reverse complement strand
GCTAAAAGTGCTGTATTGAATTCAGGAAATACAGTCATTCTATGTAAAAAAGCATTTCCCATGAATTTCAACCTTCCTTCAGAAAAATTATCATAGATATTCTCATGTATCAGTGAATGTTGTAAGCCTAACTGTTTTAAATGTGCCACTATACTGTGCACTGAAGCAGAAGTGGAGGGAAAACGAAATGAACCCGTATCTGTCATGATTCCAGTGTATAAACAAGTGGCGATCTTGAGATTTAATTTTTTTGAATATCCAGCGTCTACTATGAAATTATAAATCATTTCACAAGTAGAACTCATATTAACATCACTAATACCATAAGTAAATGATGCCGTATCTGGTTGTTGATGATGATCAATTAAAATTTTAATTCCAGACGACTTTTTAATATAGGGTTCCAGATTTTTAGTGCGATGAAGTATATTAAAATCTAAACAAAAAATAGTATCTGCATTTTGAATTTGGTTTACTGCTTTGTCTGGGTTTAATTCAAAGTCAATCACCTCTTGTATACCTGGCATCCAATTTAAGAAATTAGCCCAATTGGTAGGAGAAATAACCGATACCTCATGACCTAAATCTTTTAAAAAGTGATAGAGTCCCAAACTTGAACCCATGGCATCACCGTCAGGCTTCTGGTGTGAAGTGATGACTGCTTTAAATGGTTTATTTAAAAGTGGGTAAAATTGTTGAATTGACTGCATAGAAGTACAAATTTAACGTAAATCAGATGTTTTTTAGTAAATTTGCGTCCTCATTTAAAACCATTCATACCGTTTATTATGAACCGCACATTTACAATGATTAAACCAGATGCTACTTCTAAAGGTTACACTGGTGCCATTTTAGATCAAATTATCAAGGCAGGATTTAGCATTAAAGCAATGAAATGGACTAAGTTAACAGTAGAACAAGCTGGACAATTTTATGAGGTACATAAAGAACGTCCTTTTTACGCTGAATTAGTTGCTTTTATGAGCTCTGGGCCCATTGTAGCTGCTATTTTAGAAAAAAACAATGCTGTGGCAGATTTTCGAAAATTAATTGGTGCCACCAATCCCGCACAAGCGGAAGAAGGAACTATTAGAAAGCAATTTGCAGCTTCCATGGGTGAAAATGCAGTGCATGGCAGCGACAGTGATGAAAATGCGAATATAGAAGGAAACTTTTTCTTTGCTTCTACCGAAAGATTTTAAATAAAGTCATCTGTTCAAATTCTAATTATCTTCTACCCGATCTTTTAATAGGTTTTCCGTACTTTTTTTTCATGATTTCTTTTCTAGAAGTACGTACATTGACTTTTTTATTTTTGTCCGACTTTTCGTGAAAAGCAGGGCCAGATTCCTCTTTTTTGGGTAACTTAATTTGAATTATTTTCATCTTAACTTTGGGCTTTTCATCATCAGTTAAAATGTTTGATATTTCAACTTCCTTGGGCATTGGAAGACACTCAATGGTTTGCTTCATCAATGATTCAATGGATAATATATAGCTATTTTCTTTTTCAGTTACAAAACTTATGGCAATACCTTTTTTATCTGCTCTTCCTGTTCTTCCTATTCTATGAATGTAATTTTCAGCTATTTCTGGGGTATCAAAATTAATAACATGAGTGACTTCTGAAATATCTATACCTCTTGCCACTATATCACTAGCTATTAAGTATTTAATTACACCATTTTTGAAATGAATGACAGTTTTAAAACGAAAATTTTGTTCTTTATTTGAATGAATAAGACCAACGTTTCCTTCAAATTTCCCATTCAAAAACTCAAAAAGTTGATCTGCCAATGCTTTACTAGCCGTAAATATGAGCACTTTATGCATTGAAACATCTACCCTTAATAAATATTCAAGAAGATTTAATTTGGTATTATAATTAGGAACTTTGTAAATTTTTTGAATAATATTTTCAAGTGGTGTTCCCGTCGGAGCAGCTTCTACTCTTATTGGTGCATTAAAATATTCATTCATTAATTTTTCAACCTCTTTAGTAATGGTAGCTGAGAAAAGTAAATTTTGTCTTTTGGGGGGAAGCAGTTCAAGTATATTAGTAATTTGTTTTCTGAATCCTAGATTCAACATTTCATCCATTTCATCAATTACTAATTTTTTTATCATCTTTGTTTTAAAAGCTCCATTCATTAGTAAGTCAAAAAGTCTTCCTGGAGTGGCAACAATTAAATCGGCCCCTTTTGCTAAAGCTAATTGTTGTGTATTAATATTTACCCCACCATAAACACCTGCTGCAGTAAAACTCATAAAACAGGTCAATTTCTGGACCGCTTCCACCACTTGAACTACCAACTCTCTAGTGGGCACTAAAATTAAAATTTGAGGATTTTTATTTTTATCAAATTGCCATTGTCTAAGACAGGGTAATAAATATGCCAAGGTTTTTCCAGTTCCTGTTTGAGCAATCCCACATACATCTCTTCCCGACATCACCACAGAAAATACTTTGTGCTGAATGGTAGTCGTTTCTGTAAAACCAATTGCTTCAAGTGCTCTTAATAAAGGGGTGTTTAAATTTAATTCTTGAAAAGTCATGTTTTTATATAGAAAGTGAAGATAGTTGAAATTCTTTGTTTCTTTATTTACATAAAATATTATATTTAAGTACTCAAAATTAGATGTATTATAAATTCATAATTATGCTATTCAATAAAAGTTACCCATTACTAAAATTACACTTTATTAAATTTTTCACTATTCTATGCTTCATCTTGTGCTTTGAAAATATGTATTGTCAAAATGATGATAATATAAATAGTAGAGACATTTTGTATTTAACTACTGGAGGCAAACTGCAGCCTTTACAGGCTATCATGGACATAAGACATTATACTATAGTATTAGATGTAGATATAGCCAAACAATCAATTAGTGGGTCTACAGAAGTAAGTTTGAATTTGTCTAAAAAAACAGATACAATACTACTAGATTTAATTCATTTATATAAGGTTACCAAAATTAAAGTGAATAATAAGAATACTAATTATTATCAACACGATGATAAAATTTTTATAACCTCTTCAGCAGGATTTGAGAAGGGAAATCAAAAAGTTTATATAGAATATAGTGGTATTCCACCTGTGGCAATAAAACCACCTTGGGAGGGAGGATTTACTTGGAAAAAAGATAGTGCTGGTTATGATTGGGTATCTATAAATATACAAGCTGAGGGAGGTAAAATGTATTTTCCATGCAAAGATCATCCTAGTGATGAGCCCAATGAAGGTGCAGATTTAAAAATTACGGTACCCTCCCCTTTAGTGGTGGCTGGGCCTGGTTTATTAATGAGCGTAAGTAAAAAAAATAATAAGTCTACTTATTATTGGAAAACAAATTATACGATAAGTAATTATTGTATTGTATTTAATATTGGAAAATATAAAGTATATAAAGATGCTTTAACTACAATACTTGGAAATCAAGTGCCTATTGAATATTATGTTTTAGAAGTAGATACTTTACATGCCAAAAAAGTAATTGAAACAAAAAAAAGAGACAATGCAATTTTAGAAAAGTATTTTGGAGAATATCCTTGGCCAAAAGAAAAAATTGGAATAGCTGAAGTACCGAACTCTGGTATGGAACATCAAACTATGATTACTTTTGATAATAAATTTATTTACAAAACAATCAATGGTCAAGACTATTCTGCCAATTTATTTCATGAATATGCGCATGAATGGTGGGCCAATAAGGTTACCAATAAAGATTGGGGTCATATGTGGATCCAGGAAGGAATAGGTACTTATGCAGAAGCTTTGGCAATGTTAGAAATTGGAGGACAAAGTGCTTATGACGAAATAATAGCAGGTCACAGACGTGGTGCTAAGAACAAAAAGCCTATTGTTCCCGCTGGAGATGAAATTACTGAAGAAGAGGTGTACGCAGGTGGGGATATCTATGGTAAAGGATCTTTTTTTATGCATAGCTTGAGATATGTAATTGGAGATGAAATATTTTTTCCAACTTTAAAAAAATTAGCAACCGATCCGCAGTATACCTATGATAATTTTGTGACAACAATGGATGTAGAGAAATTATTTAGTACTGCTGCCAATAAAGATCTAAAACCATTTTTTGATTTCTTTTTACGTACAACTAATGTCCTCGATATTACTATTAAAGAAGTGGGATATCAAAAATATCTAATTAAACTAAATAACTACTTTATGCCTTTACCAATAGATGTTTCGATGAATGGTCAAACAACCCGCACTTTACTATCTAGTGAAGGAATAGTTGTAAATGCAGTCCTACCTCCTCAAGTGGATGCTAAAGGATATTATTTGAAAAAAATAACACAACAATAGTTATCTAAAATGAAAAGAATAATCTTTTTAGTTGGCTTAATTTATTTTTCCCTTACTTCTTTGATTGCCAAAGCTGATAACTACCCTATTAATAAGAATATTGATGTGCTTCATTATGTATTTAATTTAAGTTTATCAGATAGCTCCAATGAAATTTATGGTACGACCTTAGTTACAGTTAAATTTAAAGAATCGGGTATGTCTAATTTCAGATTGGATTTTATCAATAAGACCCTTGCCAGACAAAATAAAGGTATGGTGGTAGATGCTGTAACCATTTCAAATTCGAAAGTGAATTATACACATCAAAATGATGAACTAATCATTAGTTTACCTACCCCTTCAACTCCTTATCAAATTATCACTTTTTCTATTCAATATCATGGTATCCCTTTTGATGGTTTAAGAATTGGTGCTACAAAATTTGGAGATCGTAGTTTTTTTAATGAAAATTGGCCTAATAGAGGAAGGCACTGGTTGCCTATTATAGATCATCCTCATGATAAAGCCACTTCTGAATTTATTGTAAAAGCCCCCGCGCATTATAAAGTCATTTCAAATGGTTTACTATTAGAGGAATCTGACTTAGGTAATAATACCAAACTTACCCATTGGAAACAATCAGTACCTGTTTCTTCATGGCTATTTGTTTTGGGTGTTGCCGATTTTGCTGTGAAATATGTAAATCAATTTCAAGGAAAGTCAATTCAAACTTGGGTCTATGCAAAAAATAGAGAAGCAGGATTTTATGATTTTGAAGAACCTACAAAACAAGTTTTAGAATTTTATTCAAATTATGTTGGGCCCTATGCCTATGAAAAATTAGCAAATATTCAAACTCCTAGTGTGAATGGGGGCATGGAAACATCTTCAGCAATTTTTTATGGAGAAGACCTGGTTACTGGAAAAAGAGAGGAAAGGACAAGAAATGTAGTTATTCATGAAATTGCACATCAATGGTTTGGAAATGCTGTTACAGAAACGTATTGGGATGATGCATGGCTAAGTGAAGGCTTTGCTACTTTTTTTACTTTATTATTTATTGAAAATGCCTATTGCAAAGAAGAATATACAAAAGGAATTTTAAAAGCAAGAAAAACAGTGTATGATTTGTGTGCTAAAATGCCCACCTTTAGTATCATTAGTGACAGAACCGCTGAAAAAGAACCTGTGACCTCTGGCATTACTTATCAAAAAGGGGCTTGGGTGTTACATATGCTTAGAAATTTAGTGGGAGAAGCCGCTTTTAAAAAGGGCATTCAAAACTATTATGCTTCCAATTTTAATGCCAATACAAATACCAATGCATTTATACAAGAAATGGAAAAAGCTTCCAAAAAAGATTTAAAATTATTTTTCAAGCAATGGTTGTATCAACCTGTAAATCCGACTATTAATGCTACTTGGCATTACGATAAAAATTCAAAACAATTAAAGGTTCAATTACATCAATCACAAGCTAGTCAATTTTTATTTAACATTCCTGTAGAAATTGGGTATTATAAAGTAGGAGACACCACCCCTACTCTTCTAACATTGAATTTAAAACAGAAGGATCAGACATATAGCTTTTCCATTAAGAGTTCCATTGAAAAATTAGAATTAGACCCTAGAAATGTTTTATTAAATGATGGGAAATTGACTAAGCAGTAAAATATTTTTAAATTAAACTAAGGAAATAATTTCAATTCTCTTACTAATACATGAATAGTTTTGTTTCGAAAATCTATACTTAAAAGCCTTAACAATTGTTAAGGCTTTTTTTCATTTTTTTGGTCGGGTGAACAGGATTTGAACCTGCGACCACACGCCC
>CAZWTV010000099.1:0-6171 GCA_964637225.1 uncultured Sediminibacterium sp. | reverse complement strand
GAGATCATATTCCGAATTGCATTTACAACAATGAGCAAAATTTAAAAAACCACACTAAAATGGTTCCTGGATATCATTATGTAACACTTGGTACAATTTTAATATTTGTAATTGGCTCTGTGAACTATTTTATTCAAAGTATTGCTGAAAATAAATATCTAGGTGGTATGTTATGCCTACTCTCTTTCATATTAGTATGTATGGCTTGGTATGTAAGAGGATTTGCATTAAAAGCTCAGGATAGAGCCATTCGAGCTGAAGAAAATTTTAGATATTTCATTGCCACCGGTAAACCCTTTCCAAGAGGCTTAACAATTTCTCAAATTATAGCATTGCGATTTGCTAGTGATGAAGAATTTGTTTCACTTACAGCAAAAGCGCTTGCAGAAAATTTATCTAATAAAGAGATAAAAGCTTCTATTAAAAATTGGAAAGCCGATCATGATAGAGCTTAAAATAGCTTTATATTTTATCTACCCACGGCAGGAATCACTGGTAAACTTTCATTACCTGATTCATTTACTGCTTGTACCGCAAAGAAATAATTATCCTTGGTGTAGGGTAAAGTGATGGACAAGGATTCAGTGTATATTTTCTTTTGCCATACTGAACTGGTTGTTTCTCTTATTAAAACATAGTAACCTTTGACGCTAGCTGTACTAGGCGCTTTCCAATATAAAAAAGTTGAATTCGTTAATTTTTTTACATCCACTTTAACTTCTTCAGGTATTGCTGGTGCTTTAGCTAAATTAGCTAAGTTGGCCAAATTCATACTTGTGTTTTTTCTTAAGTATTCAAAGTCTATATGTTCTATAACATCTCCATAGTGTATAGCATTTTCTACTCTTATATCCTGATGTTGACGTGTATAATTTTCATTCATCTCTGTTATTCTTACTGCTGCAAATCCATTTTCTACAAAAGCAGTATGATCACCTCCTCTTAAAAAACGGTCATTTCTGTAGATCATCATAACTTGTAAATTTTCAACATAACGTTCTCCTATTTCTTTTACATAACGAGCCAACTGCCTTGACCTACCATCATTTTCTAAACCCAAACTTCTAATTTGCATGGCCACTCTACCTGTATCTGTTACAGACAAACCTTCACTAAAAACACGAATACGAGTATTATCAACAATATTTGTTTCATTACTATTATTAGATCCCATTATATCATTATTCAATACAGCTTCTATCTTCCAATTTTCTTTTCTGGCTTTATTTGCCATAAAATAAGCCCCTAATAAACCTTGCTCTTCTCCACTCACAGTAACAAAAATTATAGTAGCTGGAAAACTATGCTTGCTCATAATTCTAGCACATTCCATGACTGCTACTGTCCCACTTCCATCATCATTTGCTCCTGGAGCATCACCCACACTATCCATTTCATTAGATCTTCTACTATCTAAATGTCCACTAATAATAAAAATTCTTTTATCGTTAGGATCGGTTCCTTTCAATGTAGCCACTACATTACCAAGGATAATAGGTCTATCTACCCTTCTTTTATCAGCCTTATAAGTAATAGTATCTATGAATGCAGACAATCTTCCATTACTGTTTTTTGCATAGTCATTAAATCTACTTAATATCCAAGCTCTTGCAGCACCAATGCCTTTCGTATTACTTGACTGATTACTTAATGTAGCCCTTGTACCAAAGCTTATTAACTTATTTAAATTTTGAAATAAGGTATCCACATTTACTTCTTTTACCATAGCCTCTATTTCAATGTCTTTTTTTATAATTTGTTGGGCATAAACTTGCGTCATCAAGCTTATAAATAAAAGAACTAAAAAAATAATTTTATTTTTCATAATTATTAGTTTTTACAAATTTAAATTTATTTCTTTTTATACCTAATTTTTACTTTTACTACACCTGCCCCTAACATATCAATTTCTTTAGCGGCCGCCTTTGTCAAATCAATGATTCTACCATTTACATAGGGACCTCTGTCATTAATACGCACTACTACTGATTTATTATTTGACAAATTAGTTACTTCTACCTTAGTACCAAAAGGAAGCGTTTTATGTGCTGCAGTTATTTTATTTTGTCTGTAAATTTCTCCATTAGCTGTTGTTTTACCTTCATAAGAGTCTGCATAGTAAGAAGCCAGGCCTTTACGAGTTGCATAAGCACAACTTGAGAGAAATAAAATAGTAAGTAATAAATAGTATATGGGTTTCATAATAAAAGATTGATTGAACGTCAATAATACATCTTTAATGGGCAAAATCACTAGAAATATCATCGAAATTGAATAAATTAGCAAGCTGAACAAATTTCAAAAGAATAATTCAATACATAAAATGAAAAAAAGTTTCTTATTACTAGGAATGCTAGTTTTTGCTACTTCCATAAGTATGCATGCTCAAATCAAACCCGTTTGGAATGAAATTTTTACAAAAATTAATAAAGAAGTGCAAGAAAACTCAAATGCCTACACTTCATTAAAAATTGCCTCTGAAACTATTGGACACCGATTAACCGGTTCTGAAAATGGGAAAAAAGCAGAACAATATGCTTTTGATTTATTGAAGTCTTATGGTTTCACCAATGTTCATTTTCAACCATTTGAAGTTGAAAGTTGGAGTAGAGGTACCCTAGAAGTTACTATTGGCAATGATTTAAATAATTTAAAGCCTATAAAATCGGTCACACTAGCTCATTCACCAGTCAAAGTAGACCTAAACTTGGAAGTCGTTGATATGGGTAATGGTGTGGAAGAAGATTATGTTGCCAATCCTAATAAAGTAAAAGATAAAATTGCATTAGTTTACTTAGGGGTTTTACCAGGTTCAAAACCAGGCACTCCTAGTTTACATCGTTCAGAAAAAACGGCCATTGCTACCAAGTTTGGCGCAAAAGGAATTATTGTAATTAATACAGCTCCCAATGGAGTCTTACTCACTGGAACTGCCTCTGTCACTGGAAAATTAATTCCCATTCCAGCAGTTTGCATAGGTAAAGAAGAAGGTCTTTTATTAAAAGATCAATTATTAAAAGGAAAATTATATAGTCATATTAAAATGACAAATTTTTCAGGATTGATTAAAGCTAGAAATGTAGTTGCTACTATAAAAGGAAAATCATTACCTAATGAAAAAATTGTTATAGGCGGCCATTTAGATAGTTGGGATTTAGCCACAGGAGCCATTGACAATGGCATTGGCTCTTTCTCTGTTTTAGATATGGCAAGAACTTTTAAAAAATTAAATTTAACACCAGCTCGTACCATTGACTTTGTAATGTTTATGGGAGAAGAAGAAGGGTTATTGGGATCTAGGGCTTATGTTAAGGATGCCATTAAGAATAAAACAATAGATCAAATAAGATACATGATGAACTATGACATGAGCAATGATATTAAAGGCTTTTCAACAAGTTCAGAAGATAGTAAAGATTTATTTACTGGCATTGGAGCCATAGCACATTCTATAGATACCTCTTTCACCAATTTATTTAGAGTGGGTGCTGGATTACACAGCGATCACCAGCCCTTTATGTTACAAGGCGTTCCTACTGGGGGTGGTGCTGGTGGTGGACTTCCAAAAAATGCAGGACCTTGTTATCATGCCGATTGCGATGTATTTAGTTTAGTAGAAGAAAATGGAATGAAAAATACAGTTCGATTTGGATCCATGTTATTATATGGTGTAGCAGATGCTCAAGAAATTAAATCAAAACATTTTACTGATGCCGAAACAAAAGCTTTCTTAATTAAGAATAATTTAAAAGAGCCATTACAAATTGCTGGGGAATGGCGTTGGAAAGATTAATCTTAATTTGAATGCACTATAATTTTTTGGGATCCTCCGTGTAACAGGTATGATTTTTCATTCCAGATAAACACCCCTCCAACTTTAGAGGGTAGTTCAATGTTTGCTGCTACTCCATTATTTTTTGTTTTTATAAACTCCACAGAAATGGTACCATTAGGGTGTGGCATGCTTGCTTTAACAAAATTAAGTTCGCCTAATGCGGGTTCTATCTTAACTGCAGCAAATCCAGGTTTCGAAGGTACAATTCCACAAATAGTTGCAAAGTAATCATAATTAGGACTAGCACTCCAGGCATGACAATCCGATCTTGTGGGATCTGGATTTTCTGCAAATGTTGTTAGACCATTAGCTATCATTTCTCTCCATGGTTTTAGTTCTGCATAATAATTATTTGCCATTCCTGCTTTTTTCAAAGCTTGGTTTAAATAAAAACGATAATAAAAAGTTGCCTGACTTAAACTAGTATCCTTTAACACATTTTTCATTACCATTTTTTCTAAACTTATAGGCACAGCACCTGTCAAGACAGCCATTATACTGGCATGTTGACTATAAGAATTTTTTTGTGGTGTATTTGCCATCAAATTTTTACTTTGGTCAAAACAAGATGCATAAGTTGCAGCTTTTAATTGCTTGGCCAAGGATTGATAATGGTGGGCTTGTTCTAATTTTCCAAATTGTTTAAACAATTTTGCAGCTTGTTCTAATGTGGCAACATACTGTAAAGTAATTACTGAAGAATTGCCATCGTTGGCTCCATCTGCAACACCCCCCTCAAAAGATAAATTCCAATCTACAAAATTCCACCATTTCATGGGCCCCAACATATTTTTTTGTTTATCAATTTTTTTCTCATACCAATCCAATACACCCATAATGGGAACTATAAATTCTTGCACAAAAGCATCATCTTTTCTATGCATCCAATAATCATAAACCATCGATACCCAGTATAAGGAAAATGGGGGTATCACTTGTAATCGACTACTGGGGTATCTACCTTGTGTTAAACCTTCTGGTACTCTTGAATGATAAAAATCTAAAATGGCTTTTCGCATTAATCGATCATCACCCGTCACATATAAAGAAATTAAAGATTGAATTCTCGTATCTCCTTCGTATTGTAATTGCTCATAATAAGGACAATCAAAATAAGTTTCACCTGCACAAGCTTGGGCAGTTCTCCATCCAATATCCCAAATTTCCTTCATAGAAGAATCGTTACTCGTAAAACTGGCTTTTACTTCAAAGGGATAGCCTGTAGCCATTCCATAAAAATCATTTATTTCTAAAGGATCTTCTTTGATAGTAATATCCATTTGTATAAACCTGTAAGTTCTAAACCATAAAGGCCTAAATATTCTAAATGGGGAACCATCGGCTACAAATACATCATAATTACCTACTATATTTTTTCCATCAATCACAGATCTATTTCCCTTATTTCCATTGCTATCAAACAAGGCTTCAGCATAAGTAATTTTTATTTCAGCATCTTTACCTCCACTTATCATTAAAGTGGGATAAGCCACAGTATTAAAACTTTGATCAAATAATAAACTTATAGTTGAATTCTTTTTTGCTTTTTTGATAAAAGTATTGACATCCGAAAAATTGGCATTAACCATTTTCTCATTTATCTTTCTAATTAAATGAATAGGTTGTTTTCTTTCAAACATAGGTGGAATAATACTTGGTTGTAGCGTCCATAAATTATCGGTCCCATATCCACTAGAAGCTGGACTTGCTATTACCTTAGCATTAGACCAGCCTTCATCATTATAACTAGTTTCTTCCCAACCCCAGGGATAAGCGTGAGCCAAAACACTATCTCCAGGTCCCACTACCATATATGATTTTAACCTCTCACCATTATTTGTTGAGCAAGGAAAATAAGATTCATTTTTTAAAACTTTCCAATTGGAGTTAGTATTCACTATTTTTTCAATTGCTCCATTGCCTTGTAATAGAAATGCAGTTTGATTTGATATTTGTGCAACGGGCGCCAATACTCCCATATTCCAAACAAGAGCAGCAATGGTATTTTTACCCTTTGTTAAGTAAGGTGCTATATCGATGGTTTCATAATACCAATTATATAAATCTCCTCTTGCAGGACCTGTAACCACCGCTTTACCATTTACCAATAATCTATAACGATTATCGGCAGATGCATTTACTACAAATGAACTTGGTAATTCATTTAAAATAAAATTTTTTCTAAAATGATATACACCATATTCTTTTGACGGACTGTTGGGTGCAGCTATCCATTGAGCAGTCCACTTATTTTTTAATAAGTTTGGATGAATAAGTTTAGAGTTTTGAGCAAATATTGTGGAGCTGGTAAAATAGAATATTAAAAATAATATTTT
>CAZWTV010000098.1:0-6196 GCA_964637225.1 uncultured Sediminibacterium sp. | reverse complement strand
TATAGTATGCGTAGTATACTATTAGGTGTAACACAAATGGCTACCAGTGTAACGCTTTTTAATAAAAGTGTAACTAAATAAGTCACAAGTGTAATGCCTTATGTTACGCAATACAAGAAATGAGTGACAAAACGGGGAAATGAGTGACAAAATGGGGAAATGAGTATTTGTTAGTTTAGTGGGAAGGATGACTGGAAAAAAAAGGTTATTATCCTTTTATTAAGTCACTTACAATTCATTATGCACGCACTTCTACTTCTACTTCTACTTCTACTTCTACTTCTACTTCTACTCAGTCTCATAACCTTCCTCTTCCTCTTCCTCTTCCTCTTCCTCTTCGTCTCCGTCTGGGAGAGGCTTAATCGTCTTGGACTCTGGATCCCAAATCCCTACTTCTTCTTTTGTTTTTTCATCGTATAGGATATTGACACTGGATTTCAAGTATATTTTTCCGTTAATGGTGATTTTTGACACCGTCACCTTATTTGTATCGGCTTCAGCTTTGGATGCGGATGCGGCTGTGGATGCGGCTGTGGATTTCTTTGTCGCTTTCTTTGCCGCCTTTTCAGCTTCACGCTCTGCCTTTTCAGCTTCACGCTTTGCTTCACGCTCTGCCTTTTCGGCTTCACGCTTTGCTTCACGCTCTGCTTTCTTTTGATCTGCTTCAGCTTTGCGTTCCGCTTCCAAGGCTGCCTTCTTTGCCACTCGTTCTGCTTCCAAGGCGGCCTTCTTTGCTGCCTTTTCCGCTTCCAAGGCTGCCTTCTTTGCTGCCTTTTCCGCTTCCAAAGCTGCCTTCTTTGCTGCCTTTTCTGCTTCACCCAGTTTTGCGGTTTTCGGTGACTTGCTCTCTACCACTGCGTCTTCTACTGCGGCGTCTTCTACCACTTCCAGTATCGCATTGTCTTCCTTGTCCTCAATAACTAGTCGAGCAAAGAGATCGCTCACATTTTCTGCTTCGACCTTTGTCTGGGATTTCTTTGGACGACCTTTTGGCTTTTTCTGTGACTTTTCCAATGCTCTCGTATGCGCTTCGTCTATCCAAATCTGCAACCCTTCTGCTTCACTTCTCGCTTCTTCTGGTGTTATTTTTAATTTTTCTAGTACTTTCAAGTAGTGAGTTGGCTTTCTGCCTTTTGGATCCACGAACTCGTACAAACCGCTATTTTGGCGACTCTCGACTGTTCCGCAGTCTGGGCAACCAGATGCGTTCTTGTCGGCTTCGCTTTGGCAGCCTGTGCAGTACTTTCCGTTTTCCATTGGCTTTTTAGTGCACTGAGTGAATAGACCGCGATTAAATGCTAGGCCGTGGCAGCCTGACATATCTACTTGTTCACTTTCGAAAGGCATTGGGACGCGTGATTTCTTTACTTTCTCAGCACGCTCTTTCGGCACACGCTCTTTTGACACTGATTTCTTCGCCATTTGCTTGCGAATTACAGACAAGTTATTCAAACCCAGTGCTTGAATCTCTGTGTCTGCGTTGAAACCGTGTCTTGATGCGCATTCCGCGATACAGCGTGCTGCCAAATCTTTCGCCGCATTCTCCAACGTCTTCATCAACAACTCTGTCACTTGAATTGATGCGTTAAATTCTACGTTCGCTGACATTATTAATTATTATTCGCTTTAACTTAATTTAGCTTGGGCTATCTGTGATATATTTCATACCTCTCTCCTCATACTCTCTTTTTTTTTCAATTTTTTTTTTCTCCCCCTTTTTTTCTTTGAACTAAAAATTTTTTTGAAACTCTGTTGCTGAACATCTGTGGTGGATGAGGAAGTAAGGGGCGGCAAAACATCTGTTGCTGAACATCTGTGGTGGATGAGGAAGTGTGGGGAGGCAAAACATCTGTTGCTGAACATCTGTGGTGGATGAGGAAGTGGGGGGCGGCAAAACATCTGTTGCTGAACATCTGTGGTGGATGAGGAAGTAAGGGGCGGCAAAACATCTGTTGCTGAACATCTGTGGTGGATGAGGAAGTGGGGGAAGGCGAAGACCACTTTTTTTGATGTCCTCATTTTTCTCTTCTTATAGGAAACCCTTTTGTGTAACACATTTTATGACAAGTGTAACATAATGTCTGTATGGGTGTAACATATATAGCGAGTTAATGTCAAATACTTACTATGTCGCTCCGCTCCAATTCGGCTTCAAATTATACTGCAAATTAGTATTCCAATTAGTAGCCAATTAGACGATATTTTTTCACGCACAATTTGGCGTCAATATTTTTACATAATGAGAGTTCTCATAGAAACAAAAAAAATAAAAGCATTCAAATATTTTTTTGTTTCTATGTTTTTTACTTTTATTTTTTTACATACTCTAATGCTTTTATTTTTACATTTTTATAATTAATAATTATATATTTAGTTTTGTTCTATTTCTATTTCTTCTTCATCATCTAGCTCTCTCAATAATTCAATCACTTTTTGCATACCTGGTTTTCCCGAATTTTTTTCCGCATAATCCATTGCGCAAAAGTATGGATAGTCATTATATACATTTGGGTTGGACTTTCCTGTTTTAATTAATGCCACTGCTACATCTGCCATTGAGTTCATACAAGCATGCATTAATGCGGTGGAACGATTTTCATCATAATTTTCTGGTTTGGAGTTACCAGTAGCAATTAATGCCAATGCTACATCTCGCAAATTTTCCTCGCAAGCATCCATTAATGCTGTATATCCAAATCTATTAATGTGTTCTGGTTTGGAATTACCAGTTCCTATTATCGCCAATGCTATTTCTGTACATCTAGTCATATTATAACCCCTACAAGCATACATTAGTGCGGTGTAGCTTTCATTATTCACTTGTTCTGGTTTAGAATTACCAGTTTCAATTAATTTTGCTACTACTAGCTCGTCACCTTTATGAAACCCATGACTAGCACGCATTAATGCGGTTTCTCCTTCATTATTCACTTGTTCTGGTTTGGAGTTTCCGTTTTCTATTAATGCAATTGCTATAGATGGCTCGAAATTACACGCATATATTAATGCGGTATTTCCTTCCTTATTCACTTGTTCTGGTTTGTAGTTTCCATTTTTAATTAAGGCCAATGCTACTTCTTCCATTTTTCTCTCACAAGCATACATTAATGCTGTGTAGCCTTCCTTATTCACTTGTTCTGGTTTGTAGTTTCCTGTTTCTATCAATGCTAATGCTACGCTTGAAACATTAAACTTACCTGACTTTTTTTTTGTTGCCTGTAACGCATACATTAATGCCGTATTTCCTAAACCATCTACACTTTCTGGATTTGAGTTACCAGATTGTATCAATTTTAATGCTGTTCCGTATTTTTCTGCCTTTATTAATTTAATTAATGGCGTTTCATTTCCATTCATTATTGATGCACGAGTTTCTACTTTCCCTGACATTATTAATTTAGCTTGGACTATCTGTTATATATTTCATACCTCTCTCCTTATACTCTCTTTTTTTTTCATTTTTTTTTCTCTCCCCCTTTTTTTCTTTGAACTAAAAATTTTTTTTGAAACTCTGTTGCTGAACGGAACGGAACATCTGTGCGGGATGGGGACGGCTCCTAAAAAAAATTGATTTACTTTTCCTTCCTTGTTAGTTTGCATCTTTACCTTTAACAAGTTTTTAATACTATGAGCGAACAATATAAAATATTAAGACCTTGGATCCCTCTTGAAAATCTTAATAGGTTGTGGTTATCACTCAATCCTCCAATTCTTGTAAGCGAAACGTTCGACCAAAACCCTGACAAAATTGTTTGGGATATGTTATCAGACAATCCAGCAGCCATTCATCTTTTGGGACAAAACCCTGACAAAATTAATTGGGAGCCGTTATCAGTAATTCCAGAAGCCATTCATATATTAGAACAAAATCAAGACAAAATTAATTGGTTTCGGTTATCACTCAATCCAAGTGCAGCAGCCATTCATCTGTTGGAACAAAATCAAGACAAAATTAATTGGAAAATGTTATCCGGAAATCCAGCAGCCATTCACATTTTGGAACAAAATCCAGACAAAATTCATTGGGGAATGTTATCAAATAATCCTGCTGCTATTCATATATTAGAACAACATCAAGATAAAATTCATTGGCAATATTTAGCAAAAAATCCAGCAAGATTCACTTATGATTATGATAAAATCAAACAGCATATGGAAAGCACTGGAATTAAAGATGAATTGATTGCTTACTATTATCGTCCTGAAAATATATATAAATTTGTGGAACGGGGTGATTTGTTAGAGGATTTTAATAGTAGATGGCGTTTCATTCATTGATTTTGATTTGTTAGTGCGTGTAATATTTTAACTAAACCTTTTTTTTTGTTGTGTTAAACATTTGCGGTGGATGGAGAAGTAAGGTATAGTGACAGTGACTGTCTTGGACACAAAAAGGATGTTACTAAATCGTGTAGTACATCTGGGACCCTACACAACTTTTTAAGTTCTTTACTTTTAACCTTTTTTGTAAAAAAAATTGAATTGCTTTTTTCCATTTTTGTTAGTTGTATCTTTACTTAGACAAACTCATCAAAATGAATTCTAACAATAACCTTATGTTGTATATTAAAAGAGCTGAGCAATCTCATACTAAAGATTTTATTGTTGAGGCATTTGCTTCAAATAATATAGGTAAAGTGCGTGATGTGAGATTTATAAAAAAATTGGATATGAATAGACGAGAATATAACGGAGCAGTAGTAATATTTGAACATTGGAATATGAATTCACTTGTTAAGCAATTATTAGACCAAATGACAGAATCGAAAGATGGAACAACAAAATTCGTATTCGATCAATACAGAGGAAGATATTGGTTTATTCATATTTATAAAACTCAATTTCCTGAATACGAAGAAATTGCAACCATAAATACTGGATTGCCTGACAAAGAAAGAATTACCGAATTGGAAAATTTAGTCAAATCAATGTCGGCTCAAATGCATTATATGCGAACAAGCCAAGAAAAATTAGAACGACAATTAATGGAAGCAGAGCATACAAATACACAACACCATTTATACAATGTTGAATTGAAAATTCAAGTCGAAGAAGCGAAAAGAGAAAAAAAATGGGCTGAAGATAAACTAAATAAAAAAATCAATGTAATTGAACAAGAATGTGAGTTACTGCAAAAATCTAATATAGAATTAGAAGAACTCCTAAACCTAAAAGCAGAATATTGTGATGAACTTAATCAAGATTTATACGATAATAAATGTATTATGGAATTTGTTCAGTCTCAAGCAAACGAAATGTATATGATGTTAAATAATAAAAAAATGACCATTGATGAACTAGCATAGCGTAGCAATTAAAATTAAAATAAAATTTGTAATTCTTAATAAAACATTTTTTTCATTAAGAAATACATTAGTAAATCTAAATGTTAAATTCGGGAATACTATAAACATCTCCAACTTTAACATATTTTGCAATCACCTTGGGGTTCACATTACCACTCATAATATCTTCGGGTTGATACACATTAAATGACTTATCAATATAATAAACTATACCTTGAATATCTTGAAGCCAAACTTCAATTTTTTGTCCTTTAGGTTTAGTATCTTCCTCTACATCACACACTCCGTGTGGAGTGCCTTTTAAATGTGTTCCACAATATTCAGTAATCGTATCTCTTCGTCTTCTAGTACATTGTTCTCCATTTGCTCGTTTAGCGCAACATCTATCTGATAAATGAACCACATTTTTTACTCGTTTTCGTTTTATAAAATCATCTTTAGTTAATGTCATTCGTTCATAATCATATATATATTGAACTAACTGACTTAATTCATTATCCGTTGTTAAACCAAGTTCGCTGGCTTTTTGTTTAACATTATCTTTAAATTCAAAAATATAATCTTCGATTTTTTTATTAATTCTGCGTTCCATATTGGCTTCTTTATATAGGTTTTAATATAAAATTATCTTTATTTCAATTTTTTTATATATTTACAAAACAACTTAAAGGCGCTTTAAGTTTCTTTTTATAATATATAGTAAAAACAACTTAAAGGCGCTTTAAGTTGTTTTTTATGTAATATCCAAAATGGGTTGTCTAAACCTCAATATAAGTGTATAATTACGAACTCGTCATTTTTAATCTGGGATAATTTCTTGGCAATACAAACGATGTTATTAAAATAAATAAATAAAATATATTAAAATAAAGAAGGGGTCGTTTAAAAAA
>CAZWTV010000097.1:0-6204 GCA_964637225.1 uncultured Sediminibacterium sp. | reverse complement strand
ATTTTAATAAAAAAGGTAAAAACCTGTTAATTATATTCAAAATTCAATTATTTAAATATGTCTTTACTAATATTGCATTCATAATGAAATGGAGTGTCAGCTACTTTTTACTATTATTCATTCTTTGGGGAACGAATGCTTCTGCACAAACCACTTTAGTAAGCGGTGTGGTGTATGATATTTCTGGAAGAAGGCCCATAGAATCTGTAATTGTATTTAGTAATACTTATCATACTTTCACTGACTCTTTAGGTCGATATTCTATTAATGTTAAAGCCAAAGATTCTATCTGGTTTTCTTTGTTTGGTAAAGCCACCCATAAATATCCTGTTGATACCATTGAAGACCTTCGCAATTTTAATGTCATGATTCATGTTACTGGATTTGACTTACCAGAAGTGCGTGTTAGAAATAGTTATTATAAACTGGACTCTATTCAAAATAGAGCAGACTATGCTAAATACTTTAATTATCAAGCTCCAGGTATTAGGTTGAGTAGTGGCCAACCCCTGCTAGGTCCCAATGGTTTAACTATGGGATTTGATTTAGATGCAATAATTAATATGTTTCGTATCAAAAGAAATCGAAACTTGCAATTTTTACAAAAACGTTTAATATCACAAGAGCAGGAAAAATATATTCAATATAGATTCACCAAAAGATTTGTCATAAAAATTACCCATTTAGAAGGGGAGGAATTAGAAAAATTTATGAACTTCTGCCGACCTTCCTATGAGGTTTTAGGCTTATTAAATGACCTTGAATTGGGTTATTATATAGAGAAGAAATTAGAGGAATTTAAAAAACAGCGTTAAAAATCAATAAATTATTGATTAACAATGCCTCCATTCATATATTTTCTTTCAAATAAAGGTTAATTTTGGCTATCTTGGGAAGCTAAAAATCATTGTTTTGAGAAATTTATTTATTTATTCTTTTGTCACTCTCATTGTTTTAGTGGGATGTAAAGAAAAGCCAAAAAGTTTTGACAAGTTTAACCCCAATGCACCCGTTGTGGTGGATATTTCAGTAGCTGCTACTCAAATGGTAGATAAAACCATAGAAGTAACAGGAACTGTTCTTGCTACAGAGTCAGTGGAGTTACACCCTGAAACTAATGGTAGAATTACTTTTTTACAAATTCCAGAAGGTAAATTAGTGCAAGCAGGAACAGTTTTAGCAAAATTGAATGATGCCGACCTACAAGCTCAGTTAGAAAAAATCAAAGTACAATTAGAGTTAGCAATTATCAATGAGCAAAGAAATTTACAATTATTAAAAGTAAAAGGCATCAATCAAAGTGATTATGATATTTCTTTACAACAAGTAAAAAGCTCCAAAGCCGATTTAGCCTATACCCAATCATTAATTGACAAGACCATTGTGAAAGCTCCATTTACAGGTAAAATTGGTTTAAGACAAGTAAGTCTTGGAGCTTATATTAATAATACCACAACAATTGCTACTTTACAAAAAACGGATAAGCTAAAAATTGATTTTACTCTTCCAGAAATGTATGCTTCTTATCTTTCCATTGGAAAGTCTGTTAAAGTAGAAGGAATTGAGTTGGCTACGAATTCAAAAATGAATGCTACTATTTTTGCTATAGAGCCTCAAATAAACGCAACCACCAGAAATATTAAAGTTCGTGCACAATTACAAGGTAATATGTTGCCAGGGGCTTATGTTAAAGTTTACTTAGATGAAACCCATAAAAAGCCTAGCATCATGGTGCCCTCTAATATTATTATTCCTGAATCAAAGAGCAAACAAATTGCAGTTATAAAGAAGGGGTTAGCACAATTAGTAGATGTTGAAACTGGCTACAGAACAGCGGGAGCAGTTGAAGTTACAAAGGGTCTTAATGTGGGAGATAGTGTTATTGTGGCGGGAATGCTTTTTGTTAGACAAGGAAGCAAAATTAAAGTAGGAAAAACCTTACCTATTCAAGATATTACCAAATAGTACTTATTAAAGTACTTTTTAAATAAACTTATTGAATGAATATATCTGAACTTTCTTTAAAACGCCCTGTTCTTGCTACTGTGATGAACTTGGGAATAATAATTTTTGGCTTAGTAGGTTTTACTTTTTTGGCTTTACGTGAGTATCCTGCTGTGGATCCACCCATCATAAATGTTCAAACCTCCTATTCGGGTGCAAATTCACAGGTAATACAAAATCAAATTACAGAACCATTAGAAAAATCTATCAATGGAATACCAGGCATTAGAACCATAAATTCATCTAGTTCCATAGGTTCATCAAATATTACTGTTGAATTTAATTTAGGAGTTAATCTAGAAACTGCAGCCAATGACGTTCGTGATAAAGTGAGTCAGGCAGCAAGAAGTTTGCCAGAAGATATTAATAACCCACCCATAGTTTCAAAGGCAGATGCCAATGCAGACTTTATCATTCTAATGACTTTAAGAAGTAAAACAAAAAGTGCTTTTGAATTGACTGAGTATGCTGAGAATGTTTTACAACAACGTTTTCAAACTATTGATGAAGTGAGTAGTGTAGGCGTAAGAGGAAAAAGATTTTCGATGCGCATATTTCCTGATCCAGATTTATTGAATGCGTATGGTATAGCTTTTAATGACATTCAAACTGCTTTAAATAAAGAAAATGTTGAATTGCCTGCAGGAAAAATTTATGGCAAAAAAACGGAATTCATTATTAGAACTTTGGGAAGACTTACAACGGAATCTGATTTTAGAAATGTTATTTTAAAGCAAGATGCAACTGGAATAATAAAATTAGGAGACGTTGCAAAAGTTGAATTAGGTCCTGATCAAGAAGATCAAGGTACTTTTTTTAATGGGGTTCAAACCGTTATTATTAATATCTCGCCACAACCTGGTGCCAACTATATTAAGATTGCTGATGAGTTTTATAAAAGACTAGAGGAAGTAAAAAAATCTAACAAATCGGATATTGAATTTGCCGTTCCTATTGATAACACAAAAAATATACGTCGAGCCTTGCAAGAAGTAAGAGAGACAGTATTTATTTCATTTGCTTTAGTGGTGCTCGTTATCTTTTTCTTTTTTAGAAATTGGTTAATTGCTATAAGACCCCTAATTGATATACCCATCTCATTAATTGCTACTTTCTTTATTATGTACATTGCTGGATTTTCCATTAATGTATTAACTCTTTTAGCTATTGTACTTGCTACCGGATTGGTGGTGGATGATGGTATTGTGGTCACGGAAAATATTTTTAGAAAAATGGAAGAAGGCCTTCCTCTTAAAGAAGCTGCAAGAGAGGGAAGTAAAGAAATTTTCTTTGCTGTTATTTCCACTTCCATAACCCTTGCTGTTGTATTCATGCCAGTTATTTTCTTGCAAGGGTTCATTGGTTCTTTATTTAAAGAATTTGGGGTGGTAATTGCTGGAGCTGTATTAGTTTCAGCTTTTGTTTCTTTAACCATCACACCTGTATTAAATGTTTATCTCAACCGCAAAGACGGCAAACAAGGAAGTTTCTATGAGAAAACAGAGCCTTTCTTCAAAGGAATGGAGCAAGGATATAAAAATTTATTAACTAAATTTTTGAAAATACGTTGGGCTGCTTGGGCTATTGTACTTGCATGTATTGTAATAATCTTTACGATAGGTAAAAATATTCAAAGTGAGTTAGCGCCTATTGAAGATAAGGGAGCAGTAAGAATTAGTTTAATAGGGCAAGAAGGTATAAGTTACGAAGAGATGAAAGGAAATTTCTTAAAAGCAGTAAGACTTATACAAGACTCTATTCCTGAACATGCATTTACATTTGGTAGTGTACCTGGATGGGGTCAAGGAGGTAGTACTGTAAGTAGTAGAGTAGGTTTTGTACCTCTTGACAACAGAAAAAGATCACAAACTGAAATAGTGGCCGATTTGAATAAAAGATTCAAGAAATTTAAAGATGTAAGAGTATTTTCAATAGAAGAGCAAACCATTTCAGTAGGCTTGATGAGTAGAGGGTCTTTGCCTGTTCAATTTATCATCCAAAATTTAGATTTTGATAAACTTCATGCTGTTATTCCTAAGTTTTTAGAGGCAGCCAGAAAAGATAAAACTTTTCAAAACGTTGATGTAAACTTGAAGTTTAATAAACCAGAATTTGATTTAACTATTGATAGAATGCGTGCTAGAGATTTAGGACTCAGTACGGCTGATATATCTCAAGCTTTGCAATCGGCATTTAGTGGTGCCCGTTCCGCTTATTTCATAATGAATGATCGTCAATACGAAGTAATTACACAAGTGCAAAGAGGAGATAGATCTACAGCTACCGATATTAATAAACTATACATAAGAAATAATAGAGGAGAAAGTATTCCTATTTCTAGTGTACTTAAGTTAGTAGAAAATAGTAACCCCCCTACCTTGTATCATTATAATCGTTTTAATTCAGCTACTATATCTGCCTCTTTAGCAGAAGGTAAAACTATTGGAGATGGTGTCAACGCAATGAATCAAATTGCTAAAAAAGTATTAGATGAATCTTTCCAAACTGCCCTAAGTGGACCCTCCAGAGATTTCACAGAAAGTTCCTCTAATATTTCTTATGCTTTATTTTTAGCATTGATTTTAATTTATTTAGTGTTAGCTGCTCAATTTGAAAGCTTTAAAGATCCATTTATAATAATGTTAACTGTTCCATTAGCCATTGCAGGTGCATTATTATGCTTATGGATATTTGGACAAACCCTGAATATATTTTCTGAAATTGGAATAATAATGTTAATTGGTTTGGTAACCAAAAATGGTATATTAATTGTTGAATTTGCTAATCAAAAAAGAGAAAAAGGTTTATCCATTCGTGATGCTGTATTAGAGGCAGCTAGTCAACGTTTTAGACCTATCTTGATGACAAGTTTAGCAACTGCCTTAGGCGCTTTACCCATTGCTATTAGCTTAGGGGCTGCCGCGACTTCTCGTAAACCTCTTGGTACTGTGGTAGTTGGAGGCTTATTATTTTCATTGGTACTTACTTTATTTGTAATACCTGCAGTGTATACCTATGTTTCTTCGAAAAATAAAAGAGTCATTCATTAAAAAATTTTGAAATTAAATACTTTATTGTTTTTCTATTTTAGTAACTTAACCTACTAAAGCTTGCCTATGTCTACTCAAAGATTTTTATCCTTAGATGTTTTCAGAGGAATGACCATTTGTTTAATGATCATAGTAAATACGCCAGGTGATGGAGCCAATACTTTTGCTCCTTTATTGCATGCTCACTGGCATGGTTTTACACCCACCGATTTAGTTTTTCCTTCTTTTTTATTTGCCATGGGAAATGCTATGAGTTTTGTTTTACCTAAATGGGATAAATTAAGTACTCCCTCTTTTTTATTCAAAATAACAAAACGTACTATTCTTATTTTTTTACTAGGGTTTTTAATGTATTGGTTTCCCTTTACGGGCCCTTTGAGCGATACTAGAATATTAGGTGTTTTACAAAGAATTGCATTATGTTATGGTATAGCTGCTATAATTGCGCATTATATGCATGAAAGAGTGATGATGATTTTAGCAGGAATTTTATTATTATCTTATTGGTATATTTCAATGCATTTTGGCGTTACGGGAGATCCTTTGAGTATTACGGGTAATGTTGGAATTCAATTTGATAAATGGTTGATGGGAGAACGACATATGTATCATGGAGAAGGTTTTGCATTTGACCCAGAAGGTTGGATTAGTACATTGCCAGCCATTGTGAATGTATTGATAGGATATAGAGTTGGAACACTTGTGCAAGAAAAAGGAAAAACTTATGAAGGACTTTCTCAATTATTAATGTGGGGTGCAGGTTTTGTATTTTTAGCTTTTATGTGGAATTATCAGTTTCCTATTAATAAAAAATTATGGACCAGCTCTTTTGTGGTTTTAACTGTGGGCTTAGATATGATTATTTTAGCTACTATTATATATAGGATAGAATTACAGCAACAATTTCAATTTGCAAGTTTTTTTGAAATATTTGGAAAAAATCCATTAGTGATTTACTTATTTTCGGAGCTTTTGGTAAGCTGTTTAAATATAATTCAAGTAGGTAACCAGAGTTGTTTTGAGTATATTTATACAAGCAGCTTTGCTCACTTAGCACCTTATTGGGCGTCCTTAGCTTTTGCCTTTTCTTATATGCTAGTTTGTTGGTTACTAGGTTATATATTAAATAAATATAAAATATATATAAGGG
>CAZWTV010000096.1:0-6302 GCA_964637225.1 uncultured Sediminibacterium sp. | reverse complement strand
AATAAAGTAGAGGAAAAATTACAAAATAACTATGAATTAGAGCCTTCTTTACAAGAAATATCATTTAAAAATTGGAAAAAAAAGATAAAAATAGAAAATGAAAAATTAAATATTTTATTAAATAAAGAAGTAACTAAAAGTAATAGTCTTAAAAATGAGAATATAATAATAGAAAATTCAAGTCCAATAAATGAAAAATTGAACAACGATTTTTATTTTGATAATAAACAAGTAGTAAGTCAAGGAAAACAAAATTTTATACAAAAATGGGGAGAAAGGCCCAATTCTGATGGCTGGAGAAGAAAAATAAATTTAATATCAGGCCAAGTAAATTCTAATAATAGTGCTTTTAATAACACAACAACATCCATTTTGGATATAAATAATAAAACCAACTCAGATAGTAGTTTACTTCAAGCAAATTTAAACAAAGATTCTACAGCAATAAGATATTCGATGATTAATTCCTCTTCTTCCCTTTTATTATCTAAGCAAAAATGGAATAAAGCTGCATTAAATAATGCCCAAACTTTTTTGTTTCAATTAAATGATTTTGAAAAAGCCTATCCCCTTTACATTAAAATAATAGAAAATAAACTAGACAATAGCTCCACTGAGAGGGCCTTACTCGATTTAGCCAGCTATTACCTACATAACAATTTGAACGAGAAGTCTGATAGTTTAATTAAAATTGTAGAAACTCAATTTCCAGAAGGTTATTATTCCACTAAGAAAAAAGAAAGCAATAACAGAAAGAATAATGAAGCAAATATCTTAAATGAATATAAAGAAGCGTATTTTTTATCTCAAATTGGAAATTGGGATAGCTTAGCGGTTAATATACCTCAATTAAATAATAATTTGAAAAGAACGAAATGGTATATACCTTTTAAATTCATACAAGCAAAAATGTTTGCGCAACAAAAAATGGATAGCATTGCCATTATAATTTTAGACTCAATAATTTTACAGAATAATAATGAAAAAATTAGAGATAAAGCAAAAAATATAATTTCAGAATTGAAGAACAGAAAGGAAACAGAAGCCTATTTACATAAATTGACTTTAGATCAAGAAATGTTAGATTCTAATGATAATAAAGCTATTTCAAATAAAAAAGTTGCAAATAATACAAATTTAAATTTGAATACTCCTTTACAAAAAGATATTTTGCCTCTTAAAGATAGTATGTCTACAAAGAATAATGATGCAAGCTCTATAAACCCACTTATTGTTTTTGGCAATGATAGTATAGAGCCTCATTACATTGCTTTAGCAACTCAAAATGTAAGTGCCACATTTGTAAAAGAAATGCAAACTGCTTTAAATTACTTAAATAATGATGAATTTATAAAACAAAAATTAAACGTAACTTACATTCAGTTTAATGAGAAAAGTTATATTGTTTGGATTGGACCATTTGAAAATAGTCTTCAAGCAAAAACCTATATTAATAAAGTAAAACCAAGATTGAGTAATGAAATTATTTCTTTTATACCTACAAAACAATATGAAATTTATTTAATAAGTAAATCTAATATTCTTTTAATAAAAGATGCCGCCGATTTAAAACAGTATCAACAGTTTATGTTTAAAAATATTTATAAACCTTAATAATAGTTGAAGTGAGTCAAGATTCAAAAAAAACTAAGAATGGGGTACGCCTTTTTTGGAAATACTATTTTATAAGCGCAGGTGTATTCTTACTTTTTATTTTAATGTTGAATTGGGGCTGGATTGGCGATATGCCCGATTTAAATGATATTGAAAATCCTACCGCTTCTCTAGCTAGCCAAGTATATGCCCAAGATGGAACACCCATGGGTAAATTTTATTTAGAAGATCGTATTACTGTTAAATACAGAGATATAAGCCCCTATTTACTTCAAGCATTAGTTGCTACTGAAGATAAAAGATTTTATGATCATTATGGGGTAGATGGAGAGGGTTTAATTAGAGCCGTTGCTTTTTTAGGAAGCCAAGGAGGTGCCTCAACCATTACCATGCAAACAGCCAAAAATTTATTTACCGATAACTGGAGCACAAAAAATAAGTTACTCCGTATAATACAAAAAATTAAAGAAAGTATTATAGCAATTAAACTAGAAAGAAATTTTACAAAGCAAGAAATAATTACTCTTTACTTAAACACAGTACCCTTTAGTGAAAATGTATTTGGTGTAAGTAATGCTTCTAGAACCTTTTTTCAAAAAGAACCAGACCGTTTAAGCGTTGAGGAAGCTGCGCTACTTATTGGAATGATTAACGCTCCTACGAAATATAATCCAAACAGAAATCCTAAATTGGCTTTAGAAAGAAGAAACTTAGTATTAAGCAGAATGGCTGGTCAAAAATACATTAGCTCAGACCAATATGAAGAACTAAAAAAATTACCCATTGCCACAAATTTTAAAAAGTTAGATCAAAATAATGGACTAGGGCCCTACTTTAGAATGACATTGGGCGAGTATATGAAAAAGTGGTGCAAAGAACATAAAAAAAATAATGGAGATGCCTACGATTTATATAGAGACGGTTTAAAAATATATACTACTATAAATCCAAGAATGCAATTGTATGCCGAAGAAGCTGTTGCAAGACATATGTCTTATTTACAAAAAGAATTCAACCAACAAAACAACATTAAATCGGGTACCATATGGAAAGAGTTCAGTGCTCAATTGGAAATAGCCATAAAACAAACCGACAGATGGAAGAATTTGAAAAAAGAAGATCTGGAAGATGATCAAATTAGAAAAACTTTCAATGAACCAGTTCCTATGAGGGTATTTGCCTGGAATAAAAATAGGTTCATTGATACTTTAATGACTCCTTTTGATTCATTAAAATACCATAAACAAATTTTACAAACAGGCTTTTTAGCAGTAGATCCTTTTACTGGAGAGGTGAAAGCATGGGTAGGTGGTGTTGATTTTAAAACTTTTAAATATGACCACGTTAATATTAACACTAAAAGACAGGTTGGTTCCACCATTAAACCCTTACTCTATTCATTAGCCATAGAAGAAGCAGGCTTTACTCCCAATACTATTGTACAAGATCAACAACAAAACTTTGAAGGATATGGCATGGTGCCCAATACACCTAAAACTTGTACAGGTCAGTCTATTCCTATGGCACAAGCTTTGGCAGAATCTAGAAACTGTTCTTCTGCCTACATCATGAAACAAATTAATGGTAAAAGCAACGAGGCAGCTAAACAATTTGTCGAATATTTAAAGAAATGCAATATTAAGTCTGATATTCAACCCTACCCTTCTATTGCTTTAGGGGCCGTTGAAATTTCATTGTTTGAAATGGTACAAGCTTATACTATGTTTCCTGGTGCTGGATATAATGCTCAACCCTTCTTTATCAATAGAATTGAAGATAAAAATGGCAATGTACTAGAAAGTTTTTCACCTCAAAGAAGAAAAGTAATTAATGATGTTACTGCCTATTCAGTAGTAAGTATGATGCAAGGGGTTATTCAAAAAGGAACAGGAAGAAGTATGTATTCCTATGCTGTCCCCACACAATCTATTGCTGGCAAAACTGGAACCACCAATGATAACAGCGACTTATGGTTTATGGGTTACACTCCACAGTTATTAGCAGGTGCCTGGGTGGGATGTGATGATAGATATATCAGGTTTTCCGATAACTATTTTGGACAAGGCGCGCATGCTTCCTTACCCATTTGGGCTTATTTTATGAGCAAAGTAGCCGCCGACCCTGCTTGTAATTTGGATCCTAACGCAAATTTTGAAAGACCTTCCAATTTAATTAACGACTTCAATGTAGATTTTGTTTCTAAAGATAGTACTGGACTTGAAAATATAGATGCAAATGAAATTACAGAAGATATTAAAGCAGAATCGGATTATTCAATACCAGAGACCGAAAAAACAATTGATTCTAAAAATAATTTGAAACAAAAAAGTAATGCTCCTTTAAAAAATATGCCCAAGGATCCTAAATCTAAAATTAATAAAGAAGCTGTAAAGCCGAAAGCTTTATTTCCTGCCAAAAAGAATTAATGAATGGTTAATTAACCAGGATTATTCAAGGTATAGAAAATGGATAAATGGTGATATAAGTTTCTTTGGAAAAAAGCATTACCATATTGAATAGTCATTCTAGGTAATTTCAGTCCCAAACCTGTACTAAAACCATTGAACCAATTTTGTTGATTTTGAACATTTAAATCGTAGCGACGAATAAAATTATATCCAAAATCGAGATTTAATTGTTGACCAATATTTATTTCTGATGCTACAATAATATGATTAAAAATTTCTTGTATAGAAGAAGGGGCCTTATACCCTTCTTGATTATAATATATAGAATCATATAGGGTATTATTCCAAATAGACAGTCTCTGCGCTGTTAAAGAAAATTGTAAAGGTGCATTTTCTAATTTTTTAGAAACACCCAAAATTATATTTAAAGGAAGCCTTTCTTTTTGAGTATAAGATTTTATTTGCAACCCAATATTATTAGCAAGTATACTTGCTCGCAATAACTTATTTGAAGAAGTATAAGCCATAGAAAGATCCATTGCAACACCTGAAGATTTATAGATACCAAGATTTGATTGAATAAATTTAAAAGTGGCGCCTAAATTTATATTATCATTAAAATGAGAGGCCATTGAAATTTGGGCAACATAATCATTAGCAATAAAATTTCCAAGATCATTACCTGAAACATCGGTCATTTTAATATTACCATATCCAATATAATGAACACCCCAACTGAGTACATTATTGGACTTAGATAAATAGTGAGCTCCACTAAAATCATACTGATAAATATTAGCATAATATGAATTAATACTTAAATGAAGGGTTTTATTCATTGAAGGGTCTAATAATGAAGGATTATACATTGCTAACCCCAAATCAGATCCAATATTGCTAACATTAATACCTCCCAGAGAAGTAGCTTTAGCACTATAAGGAAGTGTCAGAAAATGATAAACTTCGTCGGCATTCGTCTTTTGCCCCAAAACAGAATTTTTAATTACAAAAAATGTAAAGATCAAATAGATATAAACTTTATAATTTCTGCTAAGAAACTTCGAACTCATTAAACAAAGCTATGGAATTAAACCAAAGCTAAATCAAGTACTTGTTGCATATTTTTTACATAATGAAATTGAAGACCTTTAATAAAACTATGCTCAATTTCTTGTACGTCTTTTTCATTCTGCCAACAAAGTATAATTTCTTTCATACCCGCTCTTTTGGCCGCCAAAATCTTCTCTTTTATACCACCCACTGGTAATACCTGACCTCTCAAAGTTATTTCTCCAGTCATGGCTAAATAGGGCTTTACTTTTCTACCGGTAAAAGCTGAAGTAAGTGCGGTTAGCATTGTAATTCCCGCACTGGGGCCATCTTTAGGTACCGCTCCTTCTGGAACGTGCACATGAATAGATTTTGTAGTAAATAAACTTGGATCAACCCCAATTTTCTTGGCGTTGCCTTGTAAAAAAGTAAGGGCTGTGTCTACACTTTCTTTCATTACATTTCCAAGATTACCCGTTAATTTCAATCCCCCTTTCCCTTCAGCAAGTAATACCTCAATAAATAAAATATCTCCACCTACATAAGTCCAGGCCAATCCAACTGCTACCCCTGGCATATTTACCGTTTTATATATTTCATTACTATATCTCGCCTGGCCTAAAATTTTATGTAAATCACTTTTAGTTACAGTAGGTTTTACTTTTTGCTTGATAGCTAATTCTTTGGCTTGATATCTCATTATTGATGCAAGCTGTCTATCTAATTCTCGCACACCACTTTCTCTAGTATAATCTTCAATCACTTTTTCTAAAACATTGTCGTGCACGTTGAAATTAATTTTATCTAATCCGTGGGCTTGTTTTTGTTTTGGTAACAAATGTCTTTTAGCAATCTCAATTTTTTCTTCAATAGCATATCCACTTAAATCAATGACTTCTAGACGATCCCTTAAAGCAGGCTGAATTCTACTCATATCATTCGCGGTGGCAATAAATAAAGTTTTACTTAAATCATATTCCGATTCTAAATAGTTGTCATAAAAACTATGATTCTGTTCAGGATCTAATACCTCTAATAAAGCTGAAGAAGGATCACCTCTATGGTCACTTCCAATTTTATCAATCTCATCTAAAATCATAACGGGATTTGAAGTTTTAACCTTGCGAAGACTTTGCACAATTCTACCTGGCATTGCCCCAATATATGTTTTACGGTGTCCTCTTATTTCACTTTCATCATGTAAGCCTCCTAAACTAACTCTTATATATT
>CAZWTV010000095.1:0-6483 GCA_964637225.1 uncultured Sediminibacterium sp. | reverse complement strand
GCAAGAAAAATATTAAAACAAAAAATTCAACGATACTAAAGGCATGTCTTCTTCTAAAAAAGCATTAGTAATTGGTGCTGGCTTTGCAGGCTTATCCGTTGCTACTTTTTTAGCAAAGAAAGGTTGGTCGGTCACTGTTGTTGAAAAACACAATATACCCGGGGGTCGTGCAAGAAAATTTGAAGCACAAGGGTTTACATTCGACATGGGTCCCAGTTGGTATTGGATGCCAGATGTATTTGAACGTTATTTTGCTTCTTTTGGAAAAAAAGTCTCAGATTTTTATGAACTTAAAAGATTAGATCCTTCCTATCGAGTTTATTTTGATCAAACGCATTGGGATATGCCTGCCCACTACGCTGCTTTACGCAATTTATTAGAAAGTATAGAACCTGGAGCTGCAAAGGCTTTAGATAAGTTTATGGAGGAGGCAAAATATAAATATGATATTGGAGTGGGTAAACTAGTGCATCAACCTGGCCTCTCCTTAAAAGAATTCATTGACATAGATTTACTCAAGGGTGTCTTTAAACTTGATGTTTTTCAGTCTATGAAAAAACATATTGCTCGTTTTTTTAAACACCCCTACATACAAACGTTGATGGAGTTTCCTGTTTTATTTTTAGGTGCACTTCCACAAAATACACCGGCTTTATATAGTTTGATGAACTATGCTGATATAAAGGGTGGAACTTGGTATCCAGCTTTGGGTATGTACAGCATAGTTCAAGCAATGTATGATACCGCTATCGCACAAGGTGTTCAATTTCAATTTAATGAGCAAGCTTTGAAAATTGAAGTGGTAAATGGAGTGGCGAAGTCTTGTCTTACTAAATCGAGTATTACTGGTGAGCAAAAATATTATGAATTTGAAGTAGTGGTGGGTGCTGGAGATTATCATCATATAGAAACACAACTGCTTCCAAATAAATATCAATCTTATACAAATAAATATTGGGATACTCGTACTATGGCTCCTAGTTCATTATTATATTATGTAGGATTGAATAAAAAATTAAAAGGTGTAACACATCACTCTTTGTTCTTTGATACCGACTTTGCAGTACATGGAAAAGAAATTTATAGTGAACCCGGTTGGCCAAGTAAGCCTTTGTTTTATGCATCTGTACCTTCTGTAACAGACCCCACAGTGGCACCAGCGGATGGTGAAAATTTATTTTTATTAATTCCAGTAGCGGCGGGTTTACAAGGAGATACAGAAGAGCTGAGAGAAAAATATTTTCAAGAACTTATCTCTAGATTAGAACAAAGGTGGGGACAATCTATTGCCGATAGTATTGTTTATAAAAAATCTTATGCAGTCTCCGATTTTATGAACGATTATCATTCTTTCAAAGGAAATGCATACGGACTAGCTAATACACTTTTACAAACCGCTATTTTAAAACCATCCTGCAAGAGTAAAAAGGTGAGTAATTTATATTATACAGGACAATTAACTGTTCCAGGGCCTGGGGTGCCGCCTAGTTTAATCAGCGGGGAAGTAGTCGCAGAGTTGATTGATAAAAATTACATAAATTTACATTCTACTCATGTCTAATTTAAAGCTATATAATGAAGTGACTGGTTTAAGCAGTAAAACAACTACACTAAAGTATAGTTCTAGTTTTTCGTCTGCCATTAAATTATTACACAAAGATTTACGTCAGCCTATTTACGATATTTACGGTTTTGTGAGATTTGCTGATGAAATAGTTGATACTTTTCACAACTTCGATAAAGAAAGTTTATTTACGCAATTTAAAAAAGACACTTATGTTGCCTTAGAACAAGGCATTAGTTTAAACCCAATATTACATCGTTTTCAGTTAACCTTCACTCAATATAAAATTGATAAAGCTTTATTAGAGGCATTTTTGGTAAGTATGGAAATGGATTTAAAAAAACAAAAATATGATGTCCTCAGTTATCAAACCTATATATATGGAAGTGCTGAAGTAGTAGGTTTAATGTGCTTACATATATTCTGTGAAGGAAATACCGCTGAATTTGAAAAACTAAAACCTGCTGCTAAACATTTAGGTGCTGCATTTCAAAAAGTGAATTTCTTACGTGATATTAAAGCCGACTTTGAAGGCTTAGATAGAATGTATTTTCCTAATTGCGATTTTTCTAAATTTACTCAAACAGATAAAGAAGTTATTGAAGCCGATATACAATCTGATTTTGAAGAAGCACTCAAGGGCATCAAAATGCTACCCTTGAAAGCTAGATTTGGCGTGTATGTGGCATTTAAGTATTATTATTCTTTGTTTAAAAAAATAAAGAGAACCAATCATGAAGCCATATTAAAAGAAAGAATTAGAATTCCTACTCCAGGAAAAATATTCATAGTGGCAAAGGCTACACTTCGTAGTCAGTTGAATTTATTATAAGAATTTTTATACCATTTGTTAAAAAGATTTTATGATTTTTATTTTAGTGACATTCATTACCTTTTGTATCATGGAAGGAATTACTTGGTTAACCCATCGTTATGTAATGCATGGTTTTTTATGGTATTTACACGAAGATCATCACCAACCTACAGGACATTTTTTTGAGAAAAATGACGCTTTCTTTTTAATATTTGCTATTCCAAGTATGTGCTGCATATTTTATGGTAATTTTATGGGCCCTCTATGGGTGGCTGCCATAGGCACGGGTATAGCTTTATATGGTTTTGCCTATTTTATAGTACATGAAGTAATCATACATCAAAGAATTAAGTGGTTTACAAAATCCAATAACCGTTATATCAAAGCTATTCGTTGGGCACACAAAATGCATCACAAACATATATATAAGGAAGATGGAGAAAGTTTCGGCATGTTAATAGTTGCTAAGAAATATTGGGATAAAGTACGTCGAGATGAAGCTTTACAAAGCAATGAGTAATTTCAATTAGTAATTCCAATGAGCAATGCTAAAAATGCGAATACTACTATACCATGCTATGATTATATTATAGCAGGAGCTGGTGGAGCAGGATTATCATTATTGCATTATATAATGAATGCTGCTTTATTATCCTCAAAATCTATTTTAGTAGTAGATACTAGTTTTCAAAAATCCAACGATCGTACCTGGTGTTTTTGGGAGACTACAAATTCCCCTTTTGAAAATATAGTTTTTAAAAAATGGGATACTATTTCTATACATGGAAATGGCCTTGATAAACAACTATCTACAGCACCTTTTTCATATAAAATGATTCAAGGCATTGATTTTTATACTGCTATACTTTCTAAAGCAAGATCACACAAAAATATTCATTTTCAAGAAGCTACTATAACTGAAATTTCTGCACTTCATTCTTCGAATCATAATCATTCATCTTCTATTGAAGGACAGCAAAGTAATAAAACAAAGTTTAAAGCTTCAACTATAGTAAAATGGCAGGATGGTGCTGCGATAGGCGATTTTGTTTTTTCAAGTTTACTTTCTTTTCAAATGAATGAATTGACAACAGCTGAAGCTTTTGCTCAAAGAGTTTATGAAAAAACATCTAAAAAGAATAGTTTTCCTTTCTTATGGCAACATTTTAAAGGAAGAGTTATAGCATGTACGGAACCCATTTTCGATAAAAGCATTGCTAAATTGATGGATTTTAATGTACCCCAGCACGGAGCCACCGCTTTTATGTATCAATTGCCATTAAGTGCCAATGAAGCATTAGTGGAATACACTTTATTTTCAGAAAATATATTACCAATTACTGCATACGATAAAGTTTTGGATGATTATTTAGCTAGCACATTTCCTTCTAAGTCATTTAAAATTATACACGAAGAAATGGGGGCAATTCCAATGACACAAATTCCGCTAGATAATTCGACATCCTCTTTTTATACAATAGGAGCTTTAGGGGGAGCTGTTAAAGCTAGTACTGGTTATGCTTTTCAATTTATTCAGCAACAATGTAAGAATATAGTGCTTCAATTAGAAAGGGGTTTACCCATTCAAACTAAAGTACATACTACTAGACATCAATTTTATGATGCAGTCTTATTACATATTTTATTGTATCGTAAAATGAAGGGAGCGGAAATTTTCACTCGTATTTTTGCCAGGAATAAAGCCGCTACTGTTTTTAAATTTTTATCCAATTCTTCTTCTTTGTGGGAAGATATCCAAATTATGCGTACTTTGCCTATTCGTATTTTTTTACCAGCAGCTATCAAAGTATTGCTGCAGCGGTTATAGTGGATGTATTTTAGCCACGTAGTACAATGGATAGTACCAGAGTTTCCGAAGCTCTTAATCCAGGTTCGATTCCCGGCGTGGCTACAAAAATTTTTCAAAACAAATTTTACATTTTCACAATTGCTTTTACTGCAATTTTATCTTCGTTTTGTAATCTTATATAATATACACCTGAAATTAAACTACTACCATATAAATTACAGCTATTAATTCCTGGAAAATTATAATTAGCTTCTACAAGTTGTTTTATAACTGTTCCCCCGCCATCAATGAGTTGTACAAGGGTATGGCCCCCATTGGTTCTAAATTCAATTTTTGCAAAATTGGTAAAAGGATTAGGATAACAAAATATTATTTCATTTTTAGCAAATGCGGAACTATTATTATATATACCACAAACACTTGCATTAATGAAGGGTAGGGTGGGGTATTGTTTTAAAAGTACTTCTGTTTCTTGGCTGGAAGGCACGCAAAACCAATTTTGTAGAATAGTACTATAAATAGATCTAAAATCAAATTGAAATGGTATGTTATCATTCACAGTGGCATTAGTAGGTAATGTTGGGTTCGTTCCAAAAACACCACCTCTTACATTTTTCCCAAATAAAAATAATGGGGCTGCCGCACCATGATCGGTACCCCCGCTAGCATTAGATTTAATTCTTCTTCCAAATTCAGAATATGTCATACCAATGACTCTATCTTCTATTTCTAAGCCAACTAAATCTGATTGAAAAGTGGCAATGGTATCTGAAAGTACTTTTAATAAATTTGCATGATTTCCCGTAGTAGTATCAGAGGCTACAACTTGATTCGAATGGGTATCAAATCCACCATAATTAACCATATATACTTTTGTTTGCAAACCTCCTTTAATTAATCTGGCTACAATCTTAAGTTGTGCTGCCAAGCTATTATTAGGATATGTTACTTGCTGTGTTACACTATCAGATACTTGCTTTAGTCTACTGCTATACTCATTAGACTGTTTTGCTACATTTCTTAAATAGCTCAATTCAAATCCTGCGTTTGTATTAGCCACAGGTAAAGAGTTACCATCTAATAAATTATATATGGAGCCAGGATCGGATATACTCAAAGCCATATTCACTGCTGGGCCTTGACATGTAAGTGTAGCTAATGAACCAATTTGAATAGCTAGTGGATCTGGATTATTAGTATTTGGATAAGAATCGGGATATCCTGGATATTCTGAATTTAAAAAACGACCTGCCCATCCTGTATTTAAATATTGATCACTATCTGACCCAGACATCCAAATATCAGTAGCTCTAAAATGAGAAAAATTTGGTTGAGGATATCCAACAGATTGAACGATATTTAATTTTCCTTCATTAAATAGACTTTGCATTGATGTCATAGCGGGGTGTAACCCCGTGGCATCATTCCCAATAAGTTTTAATATTTTATTTTCTGGAATGGCTATATTGTTTCGTGCATTATAATAATTACTATAATCTCCAATAGGTATAACAGTATTTAATCCATCATTGCCTCCATTGAGTTGAATAATTACTAAGGCGTTATTATTTTTAGAACTTGCAAGCAAGTTCCTATTTAACAATGGGTGATCTTCAATGGCAAATACTGGATTACCACTAATAATAGTAGGTGTTAGTATGGCTAAACTATTTTGTATAAATTTTCTTCTTTCCATTTTATTGTAATTGATAATCTGGCAGATTCATAATATACTTTAATAAAGTCTTAAGCCTAGTATTTACAATATTATAATTTATAGTAGTAGGATTATTGATATAATTGTTCCAAGCTTCGGTCCAATAGTAATCGGTTAATTGGCCTGAAAGTAAAATTTGTACTTTTAGATTTGTTTTTAAAGTGTTGCTAATATCAGTTGATAGCAAAAAGGAAAAAACATTATCCATTAATAAATTAGGATCTGAAGGATTAGTACAAATATTTTTTACAAATAAAATGGTATTGATGATAATTTTTTTATTATTTCTTGTATAGCCAGTTTCAATCATTAAATCGGTGAACTTGTTTCTTTTGGGCATGGTATCTGCATTAATCCAAAGTTCATTAAAGCTGGGTGATTGATAATAAGCTGGCCAACCTGCTACATTGGGCGGATCCACTGGATTTTGGCCCATAGAAATTAGTTGGTTGACAAGGTTGTTATAGAGAAAATAGGCATCTGCATAATCAGATGTGGCGTCTGGAAAACTGATTTCAAATTGCCTAAATAAACTTAGTACAAGGTCCTGAGGGCTTTTAATTTGACAACCTATATAT
>CAZWTV010000094.1:0-6612 GCA_964637225.1 uncultured Sediminibacterium sp. | reverse complement strand
ATGGGCCTTTAAATTTGGATAGTGTAGTAGAAGTGATCACTGTTGGCTAATGCTCATTATTGCTTCAAAAAGGAAGTAACTTTAATAGAATTGTACTAAAAATTTCAATGAATATTAAATTAATTATATTTTTTTCATTAGTATTTCAATTCAATTTTAGTAAGGAAATACTTGCTCAAAAAATTTATCCAAATAGTCTTACTACTATTAATTATTTAGATAGTGCTGCTGTCAAAAAATATCATCATAAAATTGATACACATCATATTAAAATTGAGTTAAATCATATCATTGGAATTGCAAGTTTTTATAGCGCTAATTTAGACGGTACATTCACATCTACAGGTGAAATATTTAAAAATAATAAATACACGGCTGCATGTAATTTATATAAATTGAATACACTTGTTCGTGTAACAAATATGCGCAATGGCAGAACTGTATTGGTAAGAATCAATGATAGAATGCATCCCAATATGTTGAAAATGGGAAGAGTGATTGATTTAAGTATAGTGGCTGCTAAAAAATTACATTTACATACGCATGGAATAGTGAAAGTTGCATTAGATGCCATTGGTTATTCTAAAACTAATCCTAAAAAGCAGTAGATCATTAAAATATAATCTTATTTTTACATAGTCATCTTACCTTACTTAGTCATAAAACATTTATGCAAAACTTTTTATTATGAAAAAATTTTTATTTGCAACAATATCCTCTTTCATTATGATGTCGGTAGTGGGGCAAGATACGCCTCAAATTAAAGCTCCTTCAATAGCTTTCAAATTAGGTCTATATAGCTTCAAAAAAACACCCATCACCGATAATGCTACAGAATCGGTGGGTCAAATGGGTTTACAATATTTTAAAGGATTAACACCCCATTTGGATCTTATGTTTAATCTTGATTATTCAAGTTTAAAGTATCCTTTTTACACTTCATCTAAAATAAGCATTCCAAAGACTAATGAAATGTATACAGCTTTGGATGCTAGTTTTAATTATAAGTTCTTGACAGATGAATATAAATGGGTTCCCTATATAAGTGCAGGTTTGGGAATAGCATCTATTAAAAACGCTTATTATACAGCCTATGCACCCTTAGGTTTGGGTTTACAAATAAAAGCACGTCAAGGATCTTTTATTAATATTTTAAGTACTTACAGAGCTGAAGCATCTGCTTTAACAAAGATGCATTATAATCATTCTATTAGTTATTCCTTTCCACTTAAATTAAGGGATAAAAAACCCGTTATGATACCACCAGCACCAGTAGTTTCTGATGATGATCATGATGGTGTGGTAGGAAGTGAAGATCAATGTCCCAACGTCGCTGGAGTGGCTAAATACCATGGTTGTCCTATTCCTGATTCAGATAATGATGGTGTGAATGATGAAATGGATAAATGTCCTAATGTAGAGGGTACAGCAAAGTATAAAGGATGCCCCATACCCGATTCAGATAATGATGGAGTGAATGATGAAATGGATAAATGTCCTAATACTAAAGGGCTCTCAAGATATGGAGGATGTCCCATACCCGATTCAGATAAGGATGGTATTAATGATGAAGAAGATAAATGTCCTAACATACCCGGTATTGTGGCCAATCATGGTTGTGCCGATTTACAACCTCAAATCAATGAAATATCCAATTATTTAAAATTTGAATCTGGCAAAGTAAGACTTAATAAAAAGGCTTTTCAAGCCTTAGATTCATTAGTAGTTTTATTACAAAATAATGTTACTATTCAATTAAATATAAACGGTCATACCGATAATACAGGCACAGTAAAAATAAATAATAAACTATCCTTGCAAAGAGCAACAGTTGTTGCTAACTATTTAGTAAAAAAAGGAGTAGATCAGAAAAGAATAAGTCAGAAAGGTTTTGCAGCAACTATGCCAATAGCTGATAATAAAACGCTTAAAGGTAGGGCGCAAAATAGGAGAGTGAATATTGAAGTTATTTATTAGAGTAGATTAATTGGGGTCTACATCAATAATTAATTGTACCGACTTATATCTTGGGTGTACTTGTAATAATTTTATATAATGCGAAAGTTGTTTTTTTGCTACTTGTAAGGTATGAGATTGATTTGAAATTTTGATTGCTAATTCCCAAATATATTTATTACGAACTCTATTAACGATGGGTTGTGCAGGTCCCAAAGCTGTTTTTTGAATTTCGGGTGTTAAGGAATGTAAAAAGTGATTCGCAGCTTCTTCTGCAATAGCATTTTCAGTATGTTTAAAAAGTAAACTTATTAATCTGCAGAAAGGAGGGTAGGAAAAATATTTTCTATTATGAATTTCAAATTTATAAAATCCAAAATAATCATGCTGTTGCACATATTGAATAACCGGGTGTGCTAATTGACTCAATTGTATGAGAACAGTGCCATTGTCATTTTTTCTTCCTGCCCTGCCACTTACTTGTTCCATCATTTGAAAAGCACGCTCGTTCACTCTATAATGATTAAAATTAAGTAAGCTATCGGCATCTACAATACCCACGAGATCTACATTTTCAAAATCCAAGCCTTTTACTACCATTTGAGTGCCTACTAAAATATCTATTTGTTTTTGTTCGAATTTTTGAATTAATCTATCGTGTTCGTTTTTTCCTTTAACATTATCTAAATCCATTCTAGCCACCATTACACCAGGTAAAGCCTTCGATAATTTTTCTTCAATTTGTTCAGTTCCGAAACTTTTTTGTTTGAAATTTTGCTTTCCACAAGCCTTACAAAGGGACACAATGGGATAAGAGGCACCACAATAGTGACAAGAAAGTAAATGCTTGGCTTTATGATATGTAAGCGTTACGTCACAATGTTCACAATGTGGAATCCATCCACAAGTTTCACAAATTATATAAGGGGCATAGCCTCTTCTATTTTGAAATAAAATAACTTGTTTTTTATTTGTAATTGTTTTTGAGATAGCCTCTAATAGTGGGGGCGTTATAACTAGATTGTTTGAAGCATGTTTTTTGGTATCAATTAATTCTATGTTGGGCAGGGTGCCTGCACTATACCTTTGATCAAGGTAAGTATATCCATATTTTTTTAAAACCGCATTATAATAAGTTTCTACAGACGGCGTAGCGGAACCTAATATCACTTTAGCCCTTATTTGATTGGCATAATATATAGCTGTATCTCTAGCTTGGTACCTTGGCGCAGGCTCTTGTTGCTTATAAGATGGGTCATGTTCTTCATCAATTACTATTAAGGATAAATTTTTATAGGGTAAAAAAAGTGCAGATCTAGCACCCAGAACAATTTTAATTTCACCTGATTTAACTTTATTCCAAATTTCTACTCTTTCATTAGGATTAAATTTTGAATGGTAAATGGCTATTGATTCTCCAAAATATTGTTTTAATCTTCTTATCATTTGAGCAGTAAGCGCAATTTCAGGCAGCATGTATAAAGCTTGTTTTTGCTGATTCATTATATCTTGAATGAGTGTGGCGTATATCTGAGTTTTACCACTTCCTGTTACACCATGTAATAAACTTACCGACTTTGTTTTTAGTTGTTCTTTGAGTGAGGCTATCGCTTCTTGTTGTTTTTCAGTTAAACTATCTATGGTGGTATTTGTTGTATTAGAATTATTGAAAAGTCTATCAATTTTTCTTTTTTCGGCCACTAATATACCTTTATCTAATAAGGCTTTTAGCTGTGCGTGTGTTGCATTAGCTTTTTCTAAGATATATTTTTGTGGAACAATACCTTGTGTTTTTTCAAAATGTAAAAATGCTAACAATAAGTCTAATTGCTTTGGAGCTTTAGTCCATTCATTCAATAATTTTTCTAATTCTTTTTCATTTTTGTATCGATCATGTAAGAGTAAAAATGTTTCGTACTTACTAGTATATTTATCTTTCATATTTTCCTGTACATAACATATTGCTTTTTGAATAAGTTTGTTCATTACAGGATACACCGATTTTTTATCTAATAATTTTTGAATCTCAGTTAAGCTTAAAACTTTTTTTATCTCTAAAGCTTCTGCAATAATATATTCTGCATCATTGAGGTCATTAATATTATTTTGATGTTCATTAAGTATAAATACACTTTCACTTGATATTTTTAAATGACTTGGAATGGCAGCCTGCATAACTTCTCCCTCCGTACACATATAATACGCTGCCATCCATTCCCATAGTGCCAATTGATGTTCGTATACAATAGGGGCATCATCTAAAACTGAGAGAATGGGTTTGGGAGTAAAGGAAGCGGGTGCTACATTATTTATTTTTTTTACAATTCCAGCATATCTTTTGTTAGCTCCCAACATGACTTCTACACGTATACCTATACTAATTTGTTCTTCCAATGCATCTGGGATCATCCAAGTGTAGTTTTTTGGAAGCGCTAAGGGTATGATGATTTCTGCATACTTCATAATGGATACTTTCTGTATCTTCTTAAGCCATCTTCCATTTGTTGGAAAACGTAATCTCTTAATTCATCCATTCTATCAATAGTAAAATTGTCTACCTCTACCTTTTCTAAATATACTACTCGGTGTTTTCCTGGAGTTAGCGTAAAAACGCTACTATAATGCATGCGATCTACAGCATCTACTAATAGGACGGGTTGAATGGGAATTTTCATTTCAATGGCTAATTTAAAAGCACCATTATAAAATGATTTTAAAGGGTATTGATCTGTCATACTAAATGTGCCCTCTGGGAATATGAAAATAGAAATATGCTTTTCTAAAGCCGCTTTTAAATTTCTTAAACTTTGTGCTCTTTTTTCTGGATCACTTCGGTCTACCATGACAACCGCATGTCTATAAATAAGTCCAAACAAAGGAATCTTTGACGATTCGAATTTTCCTAAAGGTTTAATAGGTTGATGTTTTAATTGTACAATAGATGGAATGTCCATGTAAGAGTTATGGTTGCCTACAAATACGTGGGGTCTATTAAAATCATGTGGTGCTTCAAAAATTTCAATATGACGAATACCCATTAAAAAATATAAAATCTTGCCCCAATATCTACAAATGAAATAAACATGCTCGCTTAATTTTTCTTTTCCTAATAGAAGTGAGAGAAACATAGCGGTTACTGATACAATGGTAAGTATTGAAAACAATACGATCGCATATAGACAATATATAAGCTGAATAGCTTTTTTAAGGATTTTCATCTGTCTGCTAATATAATAAAAAAGGCCCGATATTTCACTCGGGCCTTTTTGTATCTCTACATCACCATTCAACCTTTAATTCTATGCTTTTAACGGGTTCCTTCCATATTTTTCATCATGCTGAGTAGCATCTAAACCTAATTCCTCATCTTCTTCAGTAACACGAAGGGGCATGATAAAACTTATAAATTTAAAAATAGTGAAAGAGACTGTAAAGCTATAAGCAACCACTATGAACATGGCTTTTAGTTGTGTTAAAAAGAAAGTGTAATTGCCATAAAATAAACCATCATTACCTCCCACATTTACTGCTTTTGATGCAAAAATTCCAGTCATCAACATTCCCACCATACCTCCAATTCCATGACATGGAAAAACATCTAAAGTATCATCTACTCTAGATAATTTAAATACATGACTTGCTTGATTTGAAATAATGGCTGCCACTAAGCCAATAAAAATACTTTGTGGTATACCTACAAAACCTGCAGCAGGAGTAATGGCTACTAATCCTACAACGGCACCAATACAAAATCCAAGTACCGAAGGTTTTTTCCCTTTCATGACATCAAAAAACATCCAAGCTAAACCTGCTGAAGCTGCCGCTGTGTTAGTGGTTGCAAAGGCATTAATAGCTAAGCTATTGGCGGCTAATGCTGAACCAGCATTAAATCCAAACCAGCCAAACCAAAGTAAACCTGTTCCTATAAGTACATAGGGAATATTCGCAGGAGGTATTTCTTGTTGTTCTAATTTAGATCGACGTGATTTTAATACAATAGCTCCTGCTAAAGCTGCACAACCAGCACTAATATGCACTACTGTACCGCCAGCAAAATCCAAAGCACCCATTTTTAATAAAAAACCCTGAGGGTGCCAAGACCAGTGAGCTAAAGGAGCATAAACTAAAATAATAAAAAGCACTATAAATAAAATGTAAGAAGTAAATTTTATTCTTTCAGCAACAGCGCCTACAACTAGTCCTGGTGTGATGATGGCAAACATTAATTGAAAGAGTGCAAATAATAACAAGGGTATGGTCATTGGGGTCCCCCCTTGTAGAGTGGGGGCGCCATTGACAACTCCTTTGAAAAATAAATGTGTCATTGGGTTACCAATGATTCCATGTATACTTTCTCCAAAGCTTAAACTATAACCAAAGCTTACCCATATCACTGAAACTACACCTGCAGACACCATACTTTTTATCATGGTGGATATAATATTTTTTCGATGTACCATTCCTCCATAAAAAAATGCAAGACCAGGCGTCATAATAAAAACTAGTGCAGTAGCAATTAATATCCAGGTTATATCTGCTCCATTGTAGGTAGAGGCATCACCCACAAAACTGGGCAGTTGAGGAACAAACAAGGCCAATAAAGCAACCGCCAATAGGACTAAAAATGGAGCGAATTTTTGCACAACAACATTATTC
>CAZWTV010000093.1:0-6640 GCA_964637225.1 uncultured Sediminibacterium sp. | reverse complement strand
TTTAGATGATAATTATTTTTATATAGTTGCATTTATTATTTTAGTATTGACTGTGTTGGGTTTTTCTATATGGTTATTCAATAGAAGTCTTAACAGAAAGCTAGAACAATCAAAACTTAAAATTTACAAATCTAAATTAATCAATCAAGCATTCGTGGGCACTGAAGTAGCACTAATTTTATTATTATTAAAAAATTCAAAAAAAGGAATGAATGTTGAAATTGCGGACATTAACCATGTGCTAGGTATTAAGGATAAGAATGTGGGTTTACAGAAAAAAGTAAGAAGTGATATGATTAATACTATTAATGAAAAGTATAAATTTATAACACAGTCTGATAACACTTTAATTTGTAGTGTGCGTAAGGAAGATGACAAAAGGTTTTACGAATATTTTATACCTATTTCGGAACAAAAATCTATTGAGAGAATTCTAGAAAAGAATTAGATTGTCACAGTTTTGTAAAATTATCGCCTTTAATAAGCAATTTCATGACTTGAAGCAAGACTTTTATTTTTTCTTGTAGGAGCTTTGCGGCTCCATGTTTCCAAAGATTTTAATATTAGTATTATTTTTAATTCCTCACTTTTTGTGGAGCCAATCTTTATTGAGCAAAGACAGTTTGTTTTATAAAGGAGATAGTGTCATCGTCACTGCCACTCGCTCTGAGAGAATACTGGGTAATATAACTGTTCCTGTCACACTCATTAACGCACAAACCATTCAACAAACTGGTTCAGTAAGACTTACAGATATCCTCAAAGAACAATCTGGACTTTCTATTACTAGTGGTTTTGGAGCAGGTGTACAATTACAAGGTTTAAATCCTGATTACACTATAATATTAATAAATGGAGAACCTCTTGTGGGTAGAACAGCAGGAGTTTTAGATCTTAATAGAATTTCTCTAGGAAATGTTAAAAAAATTGAAATTGTAAAAGGGCCTTCCTCTAGTTTATATGGAAGTGAGGCTATGGCGGGAGTTATAAATATTATTACTGATAATACTGTTTCTCAACCATTACAAAGTTCTTTAAGGTTAGGTTCTTATAATACTAAGGATTTGAATATTAATAATACAAATTATTCAAAGTCATTAATGTATCAAGGATTCTATAATTATTATTCAACCGATGGTTATAGTATTAGACCTAATAGTAATAATAGAATAACAACTCCCATTAATAGGCTTACTACAAGTCAACAATTTAAATATACCTTAAATGAAAAAACTAATTTTTTTTTCAATACAAGGTTGACAGATGAAACTATAAAAAGTAATATAGCAGTATCTAATGGTGGGACTACAATAAATTCTAATGGTATAGAACATAATACTGATGTCAATGTAAGTGGTACACTTAATTATCGCTTTAACGCTAATTTTAAAACAGCTTTTCGAAGCTATTTAACTAATTATATTTCGAAACAAGATTTATTGACCATTTCAGGTGCACCTTATAATGATCTATTAAATCATTTATTTAAAAGATTTGAAAATCAGACCGATTGGACCGTTTCTAAAACATTAAATGGAATTTTTGGAATAGGTTCTGTTTGGGAAGGTGTAAAAAGTAGTAGGTATGATAACGAAAATCTAAGGAAAGAAAATAATATACAATATGGCTTTACTCAATGGGAATGGTTGCCCAATCAAAAGTTCACTATAATTGGTGGTATTAGGTTTGATAAAAATGCAACATATGCTTCTGCATGGAGCCCTAAAATTTCGATGCTTTATAAATTCAATCAATTTCATAAAGTTAGATTCAGCATTGGGAAAGGGTTTAAGGCCCCTGATTTTAGACAACTTTATTTAGACTTTACTAATGCTGCTGCAGGCAATTATAGTGTTTTTGGTTCAGCACAGGCTCAAAAAGTAATTGGTCAATTAAATGAATTAGGACAAATTGGTGTTTTATATAATAATTATTATTTATTAAAAGCATTGCAGCCAGAATCATCCACTGGGCTACACTTATCTTGGGAATGGATGCCTAATCCGAAAACATTTTTTAATACCCAGTTATTTAGAAATGATATTAATAATTTAATCGAAGTGCAACAAGTGGGGACTTATGTGAGTGGAGCACAAATCTTTAGTTATTTAAATATTGGTAGAGCTTTTACACAGGGTGCAGAATTTGAATTCAAACAAAATATAAGTAATAGATGGGTACTTAACGGTGGTTATCAATACTTAATTACAGGCGATAAAGACCAAATAGCGGAGATTAAAGCGGGCAAGGTATATACAAGAAACGCTCAAAATATAAGTGCCAGATTAACAATGTCTAATTATGTTGGTTTACCTAATGTTAGCAAACATAAACTACAATTAAAATTGAGCTACTCAAATGAGCAAGGTTTTTTTGTAAACGCAAGAATTTTATACAGAAGTAAGTGGGTGGTAAATAATACTAATGGAAATGATGTATATGATAATGGCGATGATTTTGCTCCAAGTTATTATTCTCTTCATTCAGCCATGGGTAAAGAATATAAAAATGGTATAGCTTTTCAATTAGGCTGTGACAATATCAATGATTATATAGATGCCATTCATTTGCCCAATTTAGCAGGGAGAACTTTTTTTATAAATTTTAAATATCATCTTATCTATAAAAACTTAAAATAAATTTTATATGAAAAATCAATTTTTAAAAATCACTATTGTATTCATTCTTGCTATTCAAATTGTAGCTTGTTCTAAATCTGATTCTGTTACTACACCTGTTGTTACAGTAAGTACAAAAATAGTGACAGATCTAATGGCAGATACCGTCTTAGGATTAACCTCTGCTGGTATGCCTTATAGTGCAGGTAAATACACTTTTTATAGTTTAGAAAATAATTCTATTGTTTCAAGTACAGATAGTGCAAGTACGAAATGGGATTTAGCCTTTATGTCTACAAGAATATTAACAAATAGCGGAACTAGTGGGCCTGGACTTGGCGGTGCTTTTATTTACTATGGTTTATTTGATGATTTAAAAACAATACCGGCAGATTCTGTTTTTAGAACAGATAATGCGCCCACTTATGCTATTACTACTGGAAGTGGAAAGGGTTGGTACACATATGACCAATTAACAAGTTTAATTACTCCATTAGCAGGAAGAGTTTTAGTTATTAGAACTGCATCTGGGAAATATGCAAAAATGGAAATTACTTCCTATTATAAAGGAGGTATTACACTATCTGTTTCTGCATCAGATACTGAAAAATTAACTAAACAACGTTATTATAGTTTCAGATATACCTATCAGTCAAATGGTTCAAAAGTATTTTAAATTCATTGTTGTCTTATCTCTCTAATTTAAAATTTGTATCGGTGGTTGGACGTTTAGATGCATTAGCTACTTTCCAACCACTGCGATACATCCAATCGGCCATTTTTTTAAGCTTGGGATAATTAATATTTTGAGCATTATCAAGTGGTGTATGATAATCTTCGTGTAATAATGAAGTATACATCACAGCTGGTATACCTAGTCTGGCATAGGGTAAATGGTCGCTTCTAAAATACCATCCTTCCACATGTGTCACTTTATCATAAGTGGTATCTAATTTAAATTTAGGCCCTTCATTATTGGCGGCTAAAATAATATTTACCAATTCGGTTGAATTTTTATGGGGAGACTGCATACCCATGATAGCAGCACTATCTATATTGTTTCTGCCAATCATATCACCATTTAAAACGGTAATAATATTTTTTATAGGTACCGTAGGATGTTGTGCATAGTATCTAGAACCAAGTAAACCTCTTTCTTCTGCCCCATGTATTACGAATAAAATCGATCTCTTAGCTGGATGCTTCATGAATGCTCTAGCATTGGCTAGCATTGCAACATCAACACTGGCATTATCATCGGCACCATAATAAGTAGAATCATTATTATGTGCATTCCTAATTCCATGAGCATCTTGATGACCACTATATAAAAGAAATTCATCTTTCAACTTAGGATCGGTACCATTAATTTTCCCAATAATATTTACAGAAGGGTAGCTAAATCTGTTGACTTCAATATGTGCATTTATAAAACCAGCATTATTCATTAATCCAGCTTTAGCATTGGCGTGTAACCATAATACCGGTACGGTGGTGGATACGGTTGTATTGGGGCCACCATCAATATCATAAGTTCCTCTTTTGAAATTTTCTGCTGCATCGTCCCAAGCTTTTTCAGCAATATCATCGGCAATGATGATAATGGCAGCTGCACCTTTTCTAATTAAAGGCATGCCATATTTGGATAAAACACTTCTGCTGTAACGCCATGTAGGTAAAGAAACAATGGTATTGATTCCTTTGGAAGAGGCTTCTATCGCCACAACTTTATTTTTTACATCAATTTGTAATGTATCTATGTCGGCTGCATTACCTAAATAAACAATGGGTGCCAACAATGAAGTGTTTGCCATTTGAGCTACGGCCACTTCTTTCCAAAGTTGTAAGGGGGTATTATTAATTTTAATTATAGTATTATCTGAAATATGATTACGCCACAAATTAAAAAATTGTAAATAGGTACCATCATCCCCTGCAGGAAGAAGTCCAATACTTCTATATTTTTCCACTAACCACATAGAAGCTTTTAATTCATCTAAAGTTCCTGCCGATCTTCCGTTAAAATGTGCATCTGCCAAATCGTATAAATCTTTCTTTAATTCACTTTCTTTAATGTATTTCAAACCTGGAGGGTTTGTATTTTGAGCAAACAAAGAATTACTTAGTACAATTACTAATAAAACAATCAAATTTTTTTTCATACTTTCTATTTTATTGAATTAAATTATTTTTTTGCTTTAAAACTCCAAGTAAAATTAAATTCAGCGACTACATCACCATTCGAATTTCTACCCACCGACTTACAAATTAATGTTTTTCCTTCACCAGTAGAAATACTTTCTTGAATGGCCAACTGAATAGCTAAACCATCTTCACAACTAAATAAAATAGTGCCTGTAGCTTTTTTTATAAAATGGGCTTGGGTAGCTACTACCAGCATGCTTATTTTGGGAACCCTGTGATAAACTTGAGAGAATGCAAGCATACCACAGGTCATTTCTGCTGCCATTGCTTCAACTGCAAAATAAATAGATCGAAAGGGGTTTTGACTAAACCAGGAATAACGTATACGTACAATACATTTTTTTTCATCAAAATAATGTATTCTTAAACCTGCAAAAAAGGCAGCAGGTAATTTTTGAAATAAAAAAAAGCCAAAAGAAATGGGATTTTTTATTAAACGACTAAACTTAGTAAAAGAAGGGTTCATCATAGGCACTTACTTGTTTTATAAAATTACGGATATCTTGGTTTAGAATGTATAAGAGATAGCTTATTTAATATCTTTCTCCTTAAAAATTTACTTACCTATAAGGGATGTCTGTGTTTGAAAAAAGCTTGTCATAAAAACCGCCTTTTTAAGTTTATGAACTAACTTTAAGACCAAAACCTCTTTCTATGACGAAAGCATTACATAATTATGATTATATAGTTTTTATACTCTATTTTTTAATTATTGCTACTTATGGTTATTGGATTTATAAACGAAAACGATCAGCCACTGCACTTTCAACCGATTTTTTTTTAGCAGAAGGGCAATTGACTTGGTGGGCTATTGGGGCCTCTTTAATTGCTTCTAATATTTCTGCAGAGCAATTTATTGGTATGAGCGGAAATGGTTTTAGACTTGGTTTAGCTATATCTGCTTATGAATGGATAGCAGCCGTTTCTTTGGTAGTGGTGGCAATATTTTTTATGCCTGTGTATTTGAAGAATAAAATTTACACTATGCCACAATTTTTAAAAACAAGATATAATGAAACAGTTGCTATGATTATGGCTATATTTTGGTTATTCTTATACATATTTGTAAATCTAACTTCCATTTTATATTTAGGAGCTATTGCTATTAATAATTTAACTGGAGGAACCCACTTTCATTTTATAATGATAGGACTAGCATTATTCGCCTTATTTATTACTTTAGGAGGAATGAAAGTAATTGGATATACTGATGTAATACAAGTATTAGTATTAACGGTGGGTGGACTTATAACTTCTTATATAGCTTTGACCGTTGTAGCAGAAAAATTTGGTTACGGTAGTAATGCAATTGCTGGATTAAATCATCTTGTAAAAGTAGCACCTGATCATTTTAAAATGATTTTTCAAAAACCTAGTTCTGGGGCATCTCAAAAACAAATTGATGATTACTCTAGTTTACCAGGATTAGCCATGATGGCAGCAGGTATGTGGGTTGCTAATTTAAATTATTGGGGCTGTAATCAATATATTACCCAAAGGGCCTTAGGTGCAGATTTAAAAACTGCCAGAACTGGAATTTTATTTGCAGCTTTTTTAAAATTATTAATGCCGATACTTGTAGTATTGCCAGGTATTGCAGCTTATGTATTACATCAAAATGGAGAATTGCAAACTGAAATGTTAAGTAATGGAATTTTAAATCAAGATAATGCTTATTCTTCAGTCGTTGGATTTTTACCTGTAGGCCTAAAAGGCTTATCTATGGCAGCATTAACGGCAGCCATAGTAGCTTCATTGGCAGGAAAAGCAAATAGTATTTCTACTATCTACTCTTTAGATATTTATAAAAAATATAT
>CAZWTV010000092.1:0-6714 GCA_964637225.1 uncultured Sediminibacterium sp. | reverse complement strand
TAAGTTTGTTTAACCTATTATTAGTAGCAGCCATTGCAATACTAGGTTGGCATTTTTAATATTAAAAGATGTAAAAATGTTTTTGAAAGAATATATATTAGATATTGTAAAAGGGGTAAGCTCCTTATTAAAAGGAATGCGCAAAACTGGTTATTATTTTGTACATCCTAAAGAAATTATTACTGAACAATATCCAGACAACCGTAGTACACTATTAATGTCTGAAAGATTCAAAGGAGAAGTAGTCATGCCCCATGATGAAAATAATGAACATGCTTGCACAGGATGTACTGCTTGTGAGTTAGCTTGCCCTAATGGGACTATTAAAGTTGTCACTAAATTTGAAGTTACCCCTGAAGGAAAAAAGAAGAAAGCCATTGACGCTTTAGTATACCGATTAGAACTTTGCACCATGTGTAATTTGTGCGTGGTAGCTTGTCCCAGTGATGCTATTAAAATGGCACCCCATTTTGAACACAGTGTATTTGATAGAACTCAATTAACTAAAGTATTAAATAAACCAGGATCTAAAATAAGGGAGGGAATTGAATAATGAATATATCCGCTATTATATTTTATGCCATTGCTACACTTATACTAGGTAGCGCTTTATTAGCTGTTACTTCACTAAAAATATTTCGATCTGCTATTTGGTTATTATTTTCTTTAGTGGGCATTGCGGCACTTTATTTTTGGATGCAACTTGAATTTATTGCTGCTATTCAAATAGTGGTATATGTAGGGGGTATTGTTGTGCTTATTATCTTTTCCATTTTCTTAACACAACAATCAGGCAAAGAAATGGCCAAACCTCAAACCCAAAAAATTATTTTTTCATCTTTAGCTGCTTTATTGGGGATTGCATTCACCTGTAATTTAGTTAATCATTACGACTTCCCTACAATTTCATCTCAACCTTTCAATACAAATATTAACGAAATTGGTAGCCAAATGTTAAGCACTACTTCCCATGGATTTATCTTACCCTTTGAAGTGATAAGTATTTTATTACTAGCTGCCATGGTAGGCTGTATTGTTATTGCTATGAAACCTAATGCTGGTAAAACTATTCAACTCAATAAAAAGGAGGATTAATGCTATGAACGAAATACCCTTACCCCATATACTTTATTTAAGCACAGCTCTATTTTTCATAGGCATGTATGGTTTATTTACAAGAAGAAATTTGATTACTATGTTAATGTCAATTGAATTAATGTTAAATAGTGTCAATATTAATTTTGTAGCTTTTAATAAATACTTATATCCTGCTCAATTAGACGGTTTATTTTTTTCTTTATTTATTATCACTATTGCTGCTGCAGAAGCAGCGGTAGCAATTGCAATTATTATTAATTTATATCGCTCTCATCAATCTATTGATGTAGAAAATGCAACAGAAATGAAATATTAATGATTATGTCAAATTACTTTTACTTACTTTGGATACCCCTATTACCACTTATTTGTTTTGTGGTACTGGGACTTTGGGGGCGTACCTTTTTTGCAAAAACGGCAGGACTTATTTCTACAGCTTCATTATTAGTTTCTACCGTGCTCTCTTTAGTGGCAGCAAAACAATATTTTTTTGTTGATGGAAAAGTAAATGGTATTTATCAAAAAATAATTGCATTCAAATATACTTGGTTACAGTTCAGCCCTAATGTTTCCATTGACATGGGAATAATCGTAGATCCTATATCTATAATGATGTTGGTAGTAGTAACATTTGTTTCTTTAATGGTGCATGTTTTTAGTTTAGGATATATGAAAGGGGAAGAAAGATTTGCCACCTATTATGCATTTTTATCTTTGTTCACTTTTTCTATGTTAGGCTTAATTTTATCTGTTAACCTATTTCAAGTGTACATGTTTTGGGAATTGGTGGGTGTTTCAAGTTTTTTACTCATTGGCTATTACTTTAACAAGCCCTCTGCAGTGGCAGCTTCTAAAAAAGCATTCATCGTAACTCGTTTTGCCGATTTAGGTTTTTTAATTGGCATCATGATCATGGGTTTTTACGGAGAAAGTTTAGATATCAGTACCTTAATTCAAAAATTTACTACTAGTCATTCTGGTGCATTAATGAATATTACTAGTGCCCATTTTATGGGAGCAAGTATGCTTACTTGGGCTTTGACTTTAATATTTATGGGAGGGGCTGGAAAATCGGCTATGTTCCCTTTACATATTTGGTTACCAGATGCCATGGAAGGACCCACCCCAGTATCAGCCCTAATTCATGCCGCCACCATGGTTGTTGCAGGAGTATATTTAGTTGCAAGATTATTTCCCATCTTCTCAATAAACGAAATGGCTTTACATATTATAACTTATGTAGGCGTTTTTTCAGCCTTACTAGCAGCCATTATTGCTTGTACGCAAACCGATATTAAAAGAGTCCTAGCTTATTCTACTATGTCACAAATTGGTTACATGATGTTTGCCTTAGGTATTTCAAAAAATGGTGGAGAAAACGGATTAGGTTATATGGCTTCTTTGTTTCATTTATTTACGCATGCATTTTTTAAGAGCTTATTGTTCTTAGCTGCAGGTGCTGTAATTCATTTGGTACATAGTAATGAAATGAAAGATATGGGAGGTTTAAGAAAATTAATGCCAATAACTCATTTGGCTTTTTTAATAGCCTGCTTAGCAATTGCTGGTATTCCTCCCTTTGCCGGATTTTTTAGTAAGGAAGAAATTTTAACTGCGGCATTCCAAGAAAACAAAATTGTTTATGGACTTGCTTTATTTACAGCAGCATTAACTAGCTTTTATATGTTTCGTTTATATTTTAATATTTTTTGGAATAAAGAAATGCCCTCAAAGAACCCTACTCATGACCATGGAGAAGGTACTTGGACCATGAAAATTCCTTTACTCATTTTAGCTTCTTGTGCCATAGGTGTGGGCTTTATACCTTTTTCAAATTATATCACTTCCGATGGAATTGCATTAGAAACTCATATTGATGTATTATTTTCCATTGCCCCAGTGAGTTTATCCCTTATAGCTATTTTACTTTCTGCAAGTTTTTATAAAACACAGAATTCAAAATCTGATAAAGTGGTTGCTGTTTTGAATGGTTTTTACCAAGCTGCTTATAAAAAATTTTATGTAGATGAATTATACTTATTTATCACTAAAAGGTTAATCTTTCCTTTTATTGGACAACCCATCGCTTGGGCTGATAAAAATATCGTAGATGGTTTTATGTTATTGTTAGCCAATACCACTTCAAAATTTGCAAATGCCATAAAAGGATGGCAATCTGGAAGGGTTCAAAATTATGTTCTATTTTTCTTTAGTGGTGTCATTGCTTTATGTCTATTATTCATTTATATCTGGAAATAAAAAATATGAATTTAACTTTACTAATATTATTACCCCTACTTTCTGCCTTACTCATTTTAGTAAGTAAGTCAAATACACAAATAAAAACTATTGGATTACTAGGTGCTATAGCACAATTAGGGTTTTGTGTATATTTATTAAAATTGTATCTAGATCAAAAAAATGCTGGAAATACCAATGCTTATATATTTGAAAGCCGTGTTACCTGGTTTAAAGCTTTGAATATTAATTATCATATTGGTATAGATGGTATAGCACTTGCAATGATTTTACTTACTTCTGTAATTGTAGTGGCAGGTATGCTAATTTCTTGGACGATGGATACACTAAGTAAAGAATATTTCTTTCTTTTAGTATTATTAAGTTTGGGTGCCTATGGCTTCTTTATTTCATTAGATATTTTTACATTATTTTTCTTTTTGGAAGTAGCAGTGATACCTAAATTTTTATTAATTGGTATTTGGGGCAGTGGTAAAAAAGAAAACAGTGCAATGAAATTAGCTTTGATGCTAATGGCAGGGTCGGCTTTAGTATTTGTTGGATTAATGGGCATTTATTATTTCACTCATAGTTTTGATATAGTGGAAATAAGTAAAACAAGCATTGACCTAGATATCCAGAAATTCTTTTTCCCTTTTTTATTTTTAGGCTTTGGCATATTTGCAGCTTTATTTCCATTTCATACTTGGGTGCCCGATGGACATGCCTCTGCACCTACAGCAGCGTCCATGTTTTTAGCGGGTATTTCTATGAAATTAGGGGGCTATGGTTGTTTACGAATGGTGGCAATAATGCCCGAAGCAGCACACGCGTACTCGTGGATAATTATTTTGCTTGCCACAATTGCCATTATCTATGGCGCTTTTGCTACCATGATGCAAACCGATTTGAAATACATTAATGCCTACTCTTCAATTAGTCACTGTGGATTTGTCATATTGGGTATTGGTATGATGAACAAAACTTCCATAAATGGTGCCGTCATTCAAATGGTTTCTCATGGATTAATGACTGCCTTATTCTTTGCTGCTATAGGAATGATTTATACTAGAACGCATACAAGAATGGTGAATCAATTGGGAGGATTGTTAAAAGTGATGCCTTTTATATCCACTGTATTTGTTATTGCTGGCTTATGCTCTTTAGGGCTTCCTGGCTTCAGCGGATTTGTAGCAGAAATGACAGTATTTATGGGTTCTTGGCAAAATCCATCATTAGCTTATCGATGTGCCACGATTATTTCTGCAGCTTCAATTGTAGTAACAGCAGTTTATATTTTACGTGCCACTGGAAAAACCATCATGGGCCCCATCTCTAACGAGCATACACTTTTAAATGATGCAAGTTGGAATGAAAAATTAGCAGCAGGTATTTTAATTATTGGTATTTTAATTATTGGACTCACTCCTTTTTTAATTAACTATATCATAATGCCATCTAGTGAAATTTTAATGAATAATATTAATAAAGCCATTACCCTAAAATAATTTAGCCTAATGTCAACTAACATTTTTTTATTTCTAAAACAGGAGCTTTTATTAAGCTTATTTATTTTTATATTACTATTTATTAAAATTGGTAAAGAAAGAAGTAATGAAAGTATCTTACAATTTATCAATGTCTTTTTATTTATAAATCTTGCTGCAGGTTTTTTTGGAGTGAATGAAGGTGTTTTATTTAATGGTATGTTTTCAACTAATTCATTTATAATTTTTGAAAAAAATATATTGAATCTAGGTTTATTCATTATCTCAATGCAATCCTATGCATGGCTAAAGAATCATAACCAAATTGCAGAATTTTATATACTCATAGGGACTTCTTTATTGGGTATGTTTTTTATGATATCTAGTAATAACTTACTTATGTTTTATGTAGGACTTGAGATGTCCACCATACCTTTAGCTGCAGCTGCAAATTTCAATTTAACTAACAGAAAGTCTTCAGAGGCTGCAATGAAATTGATATTATCATCGGCATTTTCTTCTGGAATTTTATTAATGGGTATTTCTTTTTTATACGGAACTACTGGAACTTTAAGTTTTGAAATTACAACTGCCCACCTAAGTCAAAATCCAATGCAAATTTTTGCATTTATTTTGTTTTTATCAGGCTTTGCTTTCAAAATTTCTGCGGTTCCATTTCATCTTTGGACTGCCGATGTTTATGAAGGATCACCCGTTGCTGTAACCGCTTTTTTATCTGTCATTTCTAAAGCTGCAGTTTTATTTACTCTTACTTCCATTTTATATAAAGTGTTTACGCCCATTGCTCCTTTATGGTATCATATAATTGTTGTCTTATCTATAGCCACTATCTTAATTGGAAATTTATTTGCTTTAAGACAAAATAATTTTAAACGTTTCTTGGCATTTTCTTCCATTGCTCAAGTGGGTTTTATTTTAATTGGTATCTCGGGCAGCTCCCAAGCAGGATACGCTTCACTGGTTTATTTTGTATTGATTTATTTATTCTCAAATTTAGCTGCTTTTGGAGTGGTATCGGTAGTGAGCGCATTAACTGGTAAAGAAAATATTTCAGACTTTAATGGTTTTTACAAAACAAATCCTTTTTTATCTTGGGTTTTAACCATTGCTTTATTTTCACTTGCAGGAGTGCCGCCTACGGCTGGCTTTTTTGGTAAATTATTTTTATTAATGGCTGGTGCAGCAAAAAATAATTATGGATTAATCATCTTCGCCTCTTTAAATTTGGTGATTTCGTTTTTCTACTATTTAAAAGTGGTAAAAGCTATTTTCATGGAGGAAAATGAAGCTCCTATACAAAAGTTAAATATACCTACCCTTACACAAATAGCCATGTTTATCTGTGTCATAGGTATTGTCGTAACTGGTTTAGCAAGTTGGATATATGATTATATTTACTCTTTAAGTTTTGGAATTAAATAAACTAATATGGCTATCAATAAGAATCATGAATTTGAAGATTTAGGAAATACTAAATGTGCAATTGTAGAAAAAAATGTAAGTGCAGAAAGAGTAGCATTTTTAAAAAATTTATTAGAATTCAATAAATATCAAGTGGTAGTGGTAGATAGTCCGGCTCCTAAAACAGTCCCAGCTGCTGTGCCAACAACTACTGAAGGCGAACTTAATGCTAGTTCAACTGAGACCAACACGCCAGTACCTCCTATCACTTACACTGTAGGCGTCACCGATCTTACTTTTAATGCCATTAATGCCATTTTTGGTCGTCAATTAAAAACTGCCGATGGTCATATTGTTTCTCTTGCCTATTGGCAGCAAAAAGAGTTGATATCTAATGACTCATTACCTTATTTTGAAAATAAATAATTTATAAGTTTCGCATATCTTTTCATTGGATATAAATCAGGCA
>CAZWTV010000091.1:0-6814 GCA_964637225.1 uncultured Sediminibacterium sp. | reverse complement strand
CTTTGCTCAAGCATTAATTTTAGGAGTGAAGATGGAAAACAATAAAGATATTATTAACTCCTATAAACATTTAGGCATCATACATATCATTGCCATTAGTGGCATGCATTTAGAAATTATTTTTAAAAATATTTCTCGAATAACGCAGTGGCTACCCAAACAAAAAGTTTTTCGGTATCTAGAATTAGTGATTATTCTTAGTGCAGTCTGGACTTACACATTAATGGCATTCGCAAGTCCTTCCATTATAAGGGCTGCTATTTTCTTTTGTATACATTATATAGGAAAATTTTTTGATGCCAGCTATTTTACTTTAAATACTATAGCAGGAGCTGTATTAGTGGTGTTATTATTTGATGTAAAAAATTTAGAAAATATAGGTTTACAATTATCTTATGGAGCCGTCTTGGGTATTCATTTCTTGTATCCCATGCTAAGTAAAATGTTGGCTATGGAAAATTTAATATTGGTTTTTTTATGGAATAATTTATGCATTAGCTTATGTGCACAATTAGCCACGCTTCCCATTTTACTATTTCACTTTCATCAAATAGCATCTATGGTTATCATAAGCAATTTCTTTATGGTACCGCTAAGTACTTTTTTATTATATGCTCTAGTATTATTATTGGTAAGTCCCAATAAATATGGACTTACTCAACTTTTGGGAAACTTCATAAAAGAATATATACTTACCATGAATAAAGTTGTTCAATATCTAGACAGCCTAAGCTTGAATCGTTCCCTTCACATAACAATGAGTGCAGTTCAAGTAATTTTATATTATGCAAGTTTATTTATACTCTATAAATGGTTGTTTACAAAAAATGCAAAATGGTTGGTGTACTTTGCAGGCCTATGGGCATTCTATAGTATTCTAAAGTTATTCAGTCTAGTCTAATTTTTGTGGAAAAGCTTAGATAAGTAAAAATCGAGAAGGGCTTAACTTTGCTTATGGAAAAGAAAATACAATCTGCCTTAATTTCAGTATTTTACAAAGACGGCTTAGCAAATTTAGTAAAAACCTTACACGCCCTAGACATCACCATTTATTCTACAGGTGGCACCCAACAATTCATTGAAGAATTAGGAATCCCTTGCATAGGTGTAGAAACAGTGACTGGATACCCTTCTATTCTTGGTGGAAGAGTAAAAACATTACACCCTTCAATATTTGGAGGGATCTTGGCAAGAAGATATGAGCAACAAGATTTAAATGAAATGCAATCATATAAAATTCCAACAATAGATTTAGTCATTGTAGATTTATACCCTTTTGAAGAAACCTTACAAAATACGAATGAAGAAAAATTAATTATTGAAAAAATTGATATTGGAGGGCCTTCCATGATTAGAGCAGCTGGTAAAAATTTTAGAGATTTAGTGGTCATAGCCGCCAAAGAAGATTATGCATCTTTACATCAAATACTCATTAATCAAAAAGGAGTTACTCACTTAGAACAAAGAAAAGCCTTTGCTGCCAAAGCTTTTGAAGTAGTCATGAAATATGATATAGCTATTAACAATTACTTCAACCCTATTCAGGAAAAAGTTTTGAGATATGGAGAAAATCCACACCAGGTGGCCACCTTCTTTGGTAATTTAGACAATTGGTTTACTCAGTTACATGGTAAGGAATTATCATATAATAATTTAGTGGATGTAGATGCTGCCATTGCATTAATCAAAGATTTACCTCAAACTAGCTTTGCCATCATTAAACATACCAATGTTTGTGGTGTTGCTAAAAGAAATAATGTATTTGAAAGTTGGCAGGCAGCTTTAGCCGCAGATCCAGAAAGTGCATTTGGAGGTGTACTAGTAACCAATGCCGCTATTGACCTTGCCACTGCAGAAGCCATACAAGAAATTTTCTTTGAAGTATTAATTGCTCCAGGCTTTCATATAGACGCACTAGAAATTTTAAAAGCAAAGAAAAACAGAATATTATTAGAATTAAAAAATGAAGTCAATTTTCATCTTACACAAAAAAAATCTATTCTGAATGGTACTTTAGAACAAGGCATAGATAATGGTAATTATACTACATGGGAAGAAGTAGGTGCAAGGCCCTGTACAGAAAAAGAAAAAGAGGATTTAATTTTTGGTAATATCATATGTAAGCATTTAAAAAGTAATGCTATCGCTTTAATCAAAAACACTCAATTGGTGGGTAAAGGTTGTGGGCAAACCAGTAGAGTAGATGCTCTCAGACACGCTATTGAAAAAGCTAAACAATTTAATTTTGATTTAAAAAATGCTACTTTAGCATCAGATGCATTTTTCCCTTTTGATGATTGTGTTAGAATTGCGCATGAACAAGGTATTGAAGCTTTTATTCAACCAGGTGGCTCAGTAAGAGATAAAGACAGTATAGCTTATTGTCAATCAAATGGATTAGCCATGGTAATGACACAATTAAGACATTTTAAACATTAAGTAAGCCTTATGGCTAATCAAAAAAAAGCTTATTTAGCCTTAACGGTTACCAGTCTTGTTTGGGGAACTACTTGGGTAGCCAGCAAGATGGGTTTATCACATTTACCTCCATTTCAATTAGCTAGTATTCGACAATTATTAGGGGGTAGCATTTATGTTAGCTTTTTTTTATGGAAAGGAGAAGGACTGCCCACAAAAAAACAATTCCTTTGGTTAATTCCTATGGCTTTTTTAATGTTTGTTTCATCTAATGGTATAGCTACTTATGGTTTACAATATATTACCAGTGGACTTGCTGCTTTAATTGCTGCTTTATATCCTTTATCAGTAGTGCTTATCGAACGCTTTTATTTTAAAGCCATAAAAATTACTGCTCAAACTTTGATTGGATTAATATTGGGATTATTAGGTATTGCCTTTATTTTTTATAAGGATAGTTTATTAATACATGGTACGCATTATGCCCTAGGAGTATGCTTATCCTTATTTGCGATGATCACTTGGAGTGTGGGTTCCATTATAATTTCAAGAAATAAAATAAATATGAATGCTTACTACTCCATAGGATGGCAAATGCTTATTAGTGCTATTACAATGGGCCTTTTCACTTTAATTACCGGAAATTATATTGCACTTAGTGCTATACCCACTCTATCCTGGGGAGTTATTTTATATATGGTAATTGGAGGATCAGTATTTGCTTTTATTTCATTTATCTATAGTATGAAAAATTTAAATCCAGCCATTGCGTCTTTATATGCTTATATCAATCCAATTGTTGCCATATGGGTGGGTTCCTTACTCTTACATGAAAAGATAAATTTAGAAAGTATTGTAGGTACCATTTGTACTCTAGTGGGTGTTTATCTTGTAAATAAAAGTTTAAAAAATCAGAAAAATCCTGTAGAAGCTATTTCTGATGCAGATGGCATGTAATGAGGCAAATAGCATTTACTTCTTTCTACCTTCTTTCCAAAGTTGATTAAAAGTCTTAGTGGGAAACTCGAGGGGAGCTCTTTGTTGACTCCATCCCTTAAACATTTTATTGATCATCCAATTTTTTATAGGCGCCGTACCTTGATTCATCCATCTTCTGTTAAGCGATGTTTGCTTCCAAAGTTTCCAAGCAAACTTTTCAGCATAGCTTGCTTCCCCAATATCTACTGCTTCCTTTCTATTTTCTAAAAGAAGTTCGTGTAAATTTATTTTGACAGGACATACTTCTGTACAATTGCCACAGAGACTAGAAGCATAGCTTAGATGTTTATAATCGTGCATGCCTCTTAAATGAGGAGTGATAACACTTCCAATAGGGCCACTATAGGTGGTATCATAAGCATGTCCCCCAATATTTTTATAAATAGGACATGCATTTAAACAAGCACCACATCTTATACAATAAAGCGCTTCTCTACTTTTTGAATTAGCTAATAAATCGGTACGTCCATTATCTAATAAAATTACATACATCTCTTCTGGGCCATCCGATTCCCCTACTTGTCTAGGACCCGATATAATACTATTGTATACGGTTACTTGTTGCCCAGTTCCATAAGTAGCAAGTAATGGCCAAAACAATCCTAAATCATTAATAGAAGGAATTACTTTTTCTATACCTACAATCACAATATGTGTTTTAGGCCATGAAGCGGATAACCTAGCATTTCCTTCATTTTCAGTAACTGCAATAGCTCCTATATCTGCAATAATAAAATTGGCACCAGTAACTCCTATTTCAGCTTTTACATATTTTTCTCTTAAATTTTTTCTTGCTACTAATGTTAATTCTTCAGGAGTTAAATTTATATCGGTTCCCAATTTTTCAGCAAATAATTTTGCTACATCTTCTTTACTTTTATGCATTGCCGGAGTAACAATATGGTAAGGCGCCTCCCCATCCATTTGCTGAATATATTCACCCAAATCTGTTTCTACACTTTCTACACCTATTGATTCTAAATAATTATTTAGATGTATTTCCTCAGTCACCATACTCTTGCTTTTTACAAGAGATGTGCATTGCTTCTGTGCACAAATTTCTCCAATAAAATTCAATGCTTGTTCACTATCCTCTGCCCAAAAAACTTTGGTTCCTCTTTTAGTAATTTGTTCTTCGAATTGATTTAAATATAAATCTAAATGTTCAATAGCTTCCCATTTTTTATTCTTTACTAACTCCCTTACACGATTTAAATCGGTAAATTGCTCTTTCCCTTTGGGAACAACAGCATTGTATTTACCAATATTAAAATTGATTTTTTTTCGATGTGCTTTATCAATAGCTTTTACACTACTTTTTTCAAGAAAAGAGGCCGAGTAAATACTTTGCATGATTGCAAAAATAGTTATTTATTTTTAAGATGCTTCGCTGTGGCGTCCAAGGTTTCATAAAATATTTCCCCATACTTTCTAACAATAGACTCTTTTAAAAATTGATAGGCAGGCACTTTCAGTTTAACCCCTAAGGAACAGCCCGATTGACACAAATCTTCACGAGGTTCATAATTCACGTATTCCATGGAAGGATCTTGTTTGCTTTTTTGAATTTTTATAGGAAACAAATGACAACTAATTGGCTTTTTCCAAGGAATTTTTCCATCATTATAAGCTTGTTCAAAAGCACATTTAATAACCCCCTTTTCCTTATAACCGTAGGCACAAATACCGCCTTTAATGGTAGGTGTCACCCATCCAAATTCTGAATCATGTAAATAGTGACCTACTTTTTTAACTTCCTCAATACCTTCTTTAGTCATATAGGGCTTTACTTGACTATAAAATTTTTTTATATACTGCTTTTCTTTCTTTTCAAGTGGCGCACCCGCGTCTCCATCTTCACAACAAGCCCCTTTACATTTAGATAAATTGCATACAAATTGCTCTTCAACCAATAAATCACTTACTAAAACATTGTCTATAATAATCATTGGAAATATTTAAGTATTAAAGATATTATTTTTTCCATCTAAACGAATTTAAAAGATGGTGAATATCTTTTAATAAAAATTCATTTACAGGTGCCAAAGAATCCTGATTAGGTGAAGCATCATAATACAAAGCACCTCTAAAAAAATAATCTGTAGAATCTGTCAGAAAAAATTGATAAGGGGTGGCTACCTCACCTCCAATCGTAAAAAAAATGCCTTCTACGCCTGCAGGATTTTGAAAAACTGAATCGGTGATAGAGCTGGCCATATTATTATGATTATTGGCAAATGTATAGGCATCTTTTATCAAAGTATCTAACTGCTTAGGATGCATGGCAATATAACTTATATATATAGTAGCTGATTGAGAGGGAAATTGAATATTTAACCATTTTCCTTTCTGAAGACCCCATTTAGGCTGATGGAGGGAATCATTGATCATAGCATATACTGGATACTGAAAAGAAAAAGGAAACTCTTTTTTATTAAAAATTTGATACTCTTTTGGAGGAAAAAACAATTTTGGATAGCCTTTACTTTTAACTGTATAGGGACCATTACAGGCACTCATAAAAAAAATAGCTAAAGACAACATAGACGAACTTATAACTATACGACACTTATACATTTTCTATATTTTGAGTGGGCATTGGATTAATAATTAATTGAATTTTATGAATTCTATTTTTTTGAATTTCTAGTACTGTAAAACTAAATTGTTTGTATTTGACCACTTGTTGTAATACGGGAAAAGCCCCTGCTAATTCTAAAAATAATCCTGCAACCGTATCACTTTCACCTTTAACGGCATCAAAAAATTGTGTGGGCAATTCAATAAAATTGCAAAAATCAATAATAGTTGATTTACCCTCAATGATATAATGAAATTCGTCAATTTTTTTGATCATAGATTCCTCTTCATCAAACTCATCTTTAATATCTCCCACAATTTCTTCCAAAATGTCTTCTAAGGTTATAATACCACTAGTACCTCCAAATTCATCCACTACAATGGCAAAATGAATTCTCTTTAATTGAAATTCTTTTAACAAATCATCTATCATTTTTTGTTCATGAACAAAATAAGCAGGTCGAATCAAAGTAGTCCAATTGTAATTTGCAACTTCATTAATATGTGGAATGATGTCTTTGGTATGAATCATACCCACAATAGTATCTAAGTCTTCTTTAAAAATGGGGAAACGACTATAATTATATTGTTTGATATGTGCTAATAATTCATGAAAATTAGAGGTATCTTCTACTCCACAAACATCTAGTCGAGTTTTCATAATTTGCTTAACAGAAATATTACCAAATTTTACAATACCCTTTAAAATACTTTTTTCGTTAGCCTGATTGTTTACAGAAGTGGTCAACTCAATGGCATGGTCTAATTCTTCCATGCTATAAGAACTATTTATTGTTTTTTGTTCTAATTTTTTTTT
>CAZWTV010000090.1:0-6827 GCA_964637225.1 uncultured Sediminibacterium sp. | reverse complement strand
TAATGTAAACTAATTTAGTTTATATGACTAATTTTAATCGTATATCTAAAATTTATACTTTACTATATACTTACTAATTTTTTATAAAACATGAAAAAAAATAAAATAGGACGAGCTCATTTTATAAAAAATGCAGCTATTGCCAGTGCTGGTTTTTACATTGTGCCGAGACATGTTTTGGGAGGGTTAGGTTATGTGGCGCCTAGCGATACATTAAATATTGCAGCCATTGGTTGTGGAGGAGAAGGCGATAATGATATTCAACATTTAGCAAATACCCCTAATAAGAATACCCATATTGCATTTTTATGTGATGTAGATGAAAGACCAGCTACTTCTAAAAGGAAACAATTTCCTAAAGCAAAGTTTTATCATGATTGGAGGGAAATGTTTGATAAAGAAAGTAAAAATTTTGATGCAGTTACAGTAGCTATACCCGATCATAATCATGCTCTTGTTGGTTTAAGTGCCATGCAACTAAAAAAACATTTGTATTTACAAAAACCATTAACCCATGATATTTATGAAGCAAGAATATTAACACAAGCAGCTGAGAAGTATAAGGTAGTCACGCAAATGGGCGACCAAGGAGCTTCCTGCGATGGCATGCGAACACTACGTGAATGGCTGGAAGCAGATCTTATAGGAGATGTTGAAAAAGTTTACTGTTGGACCGACCGACCCGTATGGCCACAAGGCATAGCCTGGCCAAGAAATGCAGCCCCCATTCCTAAAGAATTAAATTGGGATTTATGGTTAGGTACTGCTAAAAAAACAAACTATATAGAAAACTTAGTTCCTTTTAATTGGAGAGGTTGGTGGGAATTTGGTACTGGTGCCTTAGGGGATATGGGTTGTCATATTATGGGTCCCCCCTTTAAATTATTATCATTAGGATATCCAACTGAAATTTCTGGAAGTGCAAGCACTGTATATAGCGGTATATTTAAAGAAGGAGTGTTCACAGAGAGTGGTCCCGTTTCAAGTTCTTTAAAATTTAAGTTCAAACAAAAAAATGGTAAAGACTTAGATTTATTTTGGATGGATGGTGGCATTACACCAGAACGGATGAATGAATTAGATCCGGATTTAAATTTTAATGAAGCATTAGGAGATTTTCCAGGTGAAAATGATTTTGAAGGCGCCACATTATTTATAGGCACCAAAGGAAAAATAGCTTGTGGTTGGGGCGGGAGTCATCCAAAATTACTTCCATTGAGTTTAAATAAAGACATTCAAATTCCAAAAAAATATCCAAGGGTTAAGGGTGATATGGATGGACATTGGTGGCAATGGGTAGATGCTTGTATTGCAGGCTATGGGAATAAAGAAGTAGACTCTCCATTTGTAGGATATGCTGGACCTTTAACTGAAACAGTTTTATTAGGCAATTTATTATTACGCAGTTTTAATATTCGTGAAAAAATAAAAAGAGTAGACCCAGTTTATGGTAATATGGAAGGCTATAAATTTAGTGGAAGATACAAAGCTTTGAAATGGGATGGCGAGAATATGCGAGTTACTAATTTTGAGGCTGCTAATCAATTTATAAAAAGAGAATATAGAAAAGGTTGGGGTGAATTAAGATTATAAAAAGCCAGATGTATTGATTTACGAAGCTTTATCTTTGCAGCATGGGGCAGAAGAAACTTATCAAATTTGAGGCTATTAAACAATTTGACAATGTGTTGGAATACCCGGAAGGTATGGCGGGAAAATGGAATTCTTTTTTTGAAAAATTAAATAAGGAAGAAGGTAATACTTCTAAAAAGCCACTCATCTTAGAGCTTGCCTGTGGGCGTGGAGAATATGCAGTGGGCCTCGCTCGAATGAATAGTCATCAAAATTTTTTAGGGCTAGATATAAAAGGAAATAGAATTTGGAAAGGGGCAAGTATTGCCAATACAGAAAGTTTAAAAAATGTAGCATTCTTAAGAACACAAATTGAAAAGTGTGTTGAATATTTTACAAAAGATGAAGTAAGTGAAATATGGATAACATTCCCCGATCCACAATTAAGAATATCTAAAGCAAAAAAAAGATTAACGCATCCTCAGTTTTTAAGACGCTACCAACAATTTTTACAGCCAGCAGGTATTGTACATTTAAAAACAGATAGTCCGAATTTATATTTATTTACTCAAACTGTCATTGAGCTTTATGGACTTACACTGTTAAAAGCTACCGATAATATGTATGGAAAAGATTTTATGCAATCAAACCAATGGGATGAACGTTGTGCTATTAAAACATATTATGAGGGATTAAATATTGCAAGTAGTAATCGCATTTACTACTTGCAATTTAAAATTGATCAAGTATTGCCTATTGAAAAAGAGGAAACATTAAAAGAAATGATTGCCAGATTTGAAGTAACAGAAACACATGATGCTAAAAGAGTAAGAAGTAGTAAGACCTATTAATTAAAATGAAAGAAGGAATAGACTATTATATTGATGCAGATGGTAAATATGTATTTACAGAAGCTTACCATAAACAAAGAGGCTATTGTTGTGGACAGGCATGCAGACATTGTCCTTACCAATACGAAAATGTACCTGAACCAGTGAAATCAAGATTATTATTCATTAAAGAATTAAGTACCACAAAAAGTCCTCATGCAATACACACCAAAGACTAAAGATTTTTTTCAAAATGTATTTGAAGTAGTGCGCCTTATACCTAAAGGCCGTGTTACTACTTATGGTGCTATTGCCAAATATTTAGGCAGCGGGGGTAGTTCAAGAATGGTAGGTTGGGCTATGAATGCTTCACATAGCATAAAACCTAAAGTACCAGCGCATAGAGTAGTTAATAGAAATGGGATGTTAAGTGGTAAAGCTCATTTTGCTACTCCAACACTAATGCAGGAACTACTTGCCAAAGAAAAAATAAAAGTGAAAAACGAAACCATCATTGATTTCGAAAAACATTTCTGGGATCCTATGCTAGAGCTAGCGATTTAATTATAGTAAGGAGAAATCATTAAATACACTAAGGGGCCAGTCACTGCCACATAAAACCAAATAGGCCACATTCTTTTAGCTTTTCTTTTATGGTCTTCATATTCTCCAGTTAAGCCACGATAAGCAGTAAATAATATAAAAGGTAAACTAGTAGCCGCTAAAATAATATGCGTAGATAATAAAATAAAATAGAAAGCCCTTAAATTTCCCACAACAGCTAATTCAGCAATACTCACCATACCATCGTGGTCTGTATCACCAAACTTAGTTTCTCCAGCAAATAAATGATGAGCAATATAAGAAAGTAAAAATAAAACCGATAATAATAATGCGCTTAGCATTAATTTTTTATGCAAGGCATATTTTTTTTGTTTAACAGCAAACAAGGCCAAGACTAATAAAATAGCTACTGTAGTATTTAATAATGCGTTTAATAAAGCAAAAATATGTTTATCAAATGGGAGTTCTACTGCTATGGTGAATTTACTTAGAAAGCTTACTGCGACTAGTACCACTATTGAAAAAATACCTATTAAAAGTTTTGCTTGTTTGTCGTTTTTTTTAATAACCGGTGTTAACATAGTTTTATTTTAATTTTTTAAAATACTTAGTCTCTAAAAATAATTTACTTTGTTGACTTATTAAATTTAGTATTAAAATAGTACATAAATCCACTTACTAATATAGCAATGACCAACCATAACCAGCTTAAGTCTATTATATCTTGAAATATTTTATTTTTCTTGGTTTTGTCTTTTTCTAACATTAAATACCCTACATCTTTAGCTAATTGCAATAAAGAAGTTGAATCTAATCCATTATAATAACCTCTTACTTGCATTTTCTTATCTAATAGAATAAATCGACTAGTATGGACAAAGTCGGGACTAATGGGCTCTTGGCTGAACTTATCTACTTTTAATTCTTCGTAAGCAAATGTATAAATAGAGTCACGATTGCCAGTAAGTAACCACCAGTTATCTGCAATAACTCCCATTTTATTGGCATAAGCTCTTAATACGGGCACACTGTCTCTTACAGGATCCACACTCATTGACATAAAATGAACTATGGAAGTATCTACTTTTTTACGAACATCTCCCCCCCGAGTAAAAGATTGCTGAAGTTTACTCATATTACTAGTAAGTCGAGGGCAAATACTTCCACAACTTGTAAAAAATAAATCTAGAATAATAATTTTGCCTTCTTGGTCATACAAATGAACAGTATCTGCTAATTGATTAACTAATGTAATATCCTTAGTGGTATGCCAAATACTATCTGATTTTTTTTTGCCATCCACCACCTGCTCTATGACTGTATCTAATAAGTAATGGCGAGGCATTATAACTGCTGTATCACTAGCCGACTTTAACCATAGGTAACAAGCAATTGGTATTGCTAATGCAATAATTAAACCGTATACCGACTTTTTCGACATCTTAATTGTTTAGTGACTACCTCCATAGTAAAGTAGTTCATGTGAGAGGAAAGTTAAATCTAATTTAGTACCCGCCTATTAATAATAGGGTTCTGGTTCGGACTTTTCAGCTGCTTTCTTAGTTTCTACGCTTTCATGTTTGGTTGGCTCATGTTTAGCAGATTCATGCTCCTCTTCCTTCTTTTCTACTTTAATAGTTGCCTGTTCTTTAAAGTAAGTATCATAGTTGTTACGTAAATCTCTAAATGAATTACCATCCCATAAAAAAGCACCTATAAACCATAAGAATAATAACAATGGCACTACAATAGTCATGATTAAATTTTTTAATTCATGTTTTAGGTGCATAAAGTAAGCCACAATATAAAATGCTTTTGCCATCATTAATATAACAATGGTGCCTTTGATAGCTAATTTTAAACCTGCAGATGTCATACTTATCATCCAGAAGCCTAAGATTAATTCAATAATAGTAAATACTGTTAAGATAATAGTTACTTTCTTAATTTCTGAAATTGCTTCTTCGTTATGCGCTTCGTGATCGGTGTGTGAATGTGACATATAAATTTCTTAATGCTTATTATAATAAATAAAAAATTGTAAATACAAATACCCAAACTAGGTCTACAAAGTGCCAGTATAACCCTGCTTTTTCAATCATTAAATAATGACCTCTTTGTTCAAACTTATTCATGAGTGTCATGATAAGCATAATTATATTAATAACCACTCCACTAAATACATGGAAGCCATGAAAACCAGTGATGGTAAAAAAGAAGTTAGTGAAATTAGTAGTACTTGCTGTTCCATCCGCATTTAAAAAAGGGTTAGAACCCCACCATGCACCTTCATGAAATAAATGATTCCACTCCCAAGCTTGACAACTTAAAAAAGCAAGACCGCCAATAATGGTTAAAATCATATTTCTTACCACACCTTGTTTGTCCATATTTTTACCAGCATGCACTGCTAATACCATTGTCACAGAACTAATAATTAATATGAATGTCATAATACTTACAAACACCAAGGGTGCATGCACTCCATCTGGAGCAAAAGGAAAACTTCTAAAAACTTCATTAGAATTTGGCCATCCGTTGGTGGAAAAACGTACGGTACCATAAGAGATTAAAAAAGCACCAAAAGTAAAGGCGTCACTCATTAAAAAGTACCACATCATTACTTTTCCATACTCAGTATCAAAAGGGCTTTTCCCTCCTGACCACAATTTTGCTTCATTGGCTGAAGCGGCTGTTGTTGTTGACATGTTCAATTTCTATTTCAGTGCAAAAATATTGGCTATCAAGGATATTTGTATCAAAAAGCTCGGTTTTTTTGTGATTATCTTTAACAAATTTTGAAGCTTTTATCCTATCCAATGAAGGAAGACAAAAAGGTAAATCCATAGTATATCTACAAAATGCCAATAGGTCGATAATAATTCAACAGGTAAGGTATTATCCAGCGTATTTTTAACTGAAAAAGACCTGGATGATACCCCTATTAAAGCTATCAGACCTCCCAATACATGTAACAAGTGTAAAGTGGTAATTACGAATAAAAAAGAGGCAGCTGAATTGCTTCTAGGACCGGTAAGGGCAATATTATTGGCCTGTAAAGCCATAAAACCCTGAAGCTGTAAAATCATAAAAACTACCCCTAAAATTGCGGTAACAGTCAAAAATCCACGGTAGGAATTTTGAAGTCCTTCTTTGGCTTTTTTAACAGCCATTTGTATTGTAAAGCTACTAAGTAAAATAACTATCGTAGAAGCTATGAAAACTTTGGGTAATTCAAAATCTAGCCAATTGGCTTGACTCTTTTTTACGATATAGGCACTGGTTAATCCAGCAAACATCATCACGATGCTACCCAATCCAGCATATAAAACCATCTTATAGGGATGCATTTTATTTTTTCTCACATCTGTTTTTAATTCTGTTGTCATAAAATATATTTTATAATTTATCGGCGAGTAAGGCTAAATAAACAATGGGTAAATAAATATAACTGCTAAACATAACTCTTCTTGCTGCAGGCACTCCCCTATTTTGATACAACCTTACACATTGTACTACCATAAAAATATTAGCTACTAATAAAATCCACATACTTACTTGGCCTGTAAGATTTAAATAATAAGGAAGAAAACCAACTGGTATCATAAGTACTGCATACATGATAGATTGTAATGCTGTAAAACGTGTGGGACCTTCTTTGGCTGGTAATAATTTAAAACCAACTTTAGAATAATCGGAATGTGCTACCCAAGCAATAGCCCAAAAATGTGGGAACTGCCATAGAAATTGAATTAAAAATAAAGTTAAACCTGCATAAGCAAAATCGTCGTTACCTGCCACCCATCCAATTAAACAAGGAAGCGCACCAGGAAAAGCACCTACTAAAACAGCAATTGAATT
>CAZWTV010000089.1:0-6841 GCA_964637225.1 uncultured Sediminibacterium sp. | reverse complement strand
CTCCGAAAACGCCATTTTTAGCAAATAGCTACAAAGTCGTCCGCTCAAGCTTCCGCCCAGGGCAAAAGTGAGGATCACTAACCAAAACTGTACTGGGGCAAGACCCCATTTTTCTTGTAATTTCTTTATTCCGCTCATTGCCCAGCAAAGATGCCTTTTTTTTCCTGATTCACCCCCCGAAAAGAGTAATTTTCTGACTTGTCTAAGATGCGATGACAAAAACATGACATTTGTCAGTCAAATCTCTTCCAACACATTAAAACTCAATATTTAAAAAGAAAAAAAACTTGCAATATTCTATACAATGAAAGCGTTTCTTAGTTAATTTTGCACGCGATTAAGGATATTTTTCCACACTAGACACTGTTTGTGTATATGACAATTTTAAGAAGCCTAACAAAGATCCTTTCGATCTTTCTATTCATCACCCTTAGTTCATCTATCGGTAATCCAATTAATGCGCAAGATGGTAAAGCATTGTTCTCTCAGAACTGTGCTTCTTGTCACGCCGTTAATAAAAAGTTAACTGGTCCTGCACTTGCTGGTGTAGAAGATCGTTGGTCTGACAAAAAGAATTTGTATGCATGGATTAAAAACTCTGCTGCATTCTTAAAAACAGGAGACCCTTATGCAAACAAGTTGTACAACGAGTACAACAAGACTGCAATGAACTTGTTTCCTAATTTAACAGACAAAGACATTGATGCAATCTTAGGTTATATTAAATCTGTACCTGCAGCAGGCGCAGCGCCAGCAGGTGGTGCAGCGGGTGCAGCAGCTCCAGCAGAGAATGATTCTGATAGTACTTTAGTGTTTGGTATTTTAACCTTGATCTTAGCAGTTGTCTCTTTAATCTTGTTGCAAGTAAATAGCAACTTGAAAAAATTATCTGATGATAAATCAGGTATTCCTGCAGTAGAGCCTGTTCCTTTTTATAGAAACAAAGCTTATATCGCATTCATTGCAATCATCTTATTTATTCTAGGTGGTTACATGACTACAGTAGGTGCAATGAACTTAGGTCGTTCTAAAAATTATCAACCAGAACAACCTATCTATTATTCTCATAAAGTACACGCTGGTGTAAATCAAATTAATTGTCAGTATTGTCATATTGGTACTTACCAAGGTAAGCAAGCAACTTTACCAAGTGTAAATGTTTGTATGAACTGTCACATGGCCATTAATGAATACAAAGGCGAAGCTTTGGTTCGTGAAAATGGAGATGTGGTAGATGGTACTGCAGAAATTAAAAAATTATATAAGTATGCTGGTTTCACCGAAGGTCAACCTTGGGATGCAACACAAGCTAAACCTATTGAGTGGGTTCGTATTCACAACTTACCTGATCACGTTTACTTTAACCACGCTCAACACGTGAATGCAGGTCAAGTGGCTTGTCAACAATGTCATGGTGAGATTCAAAAAATGGGTGAAGTAAAACAATTCGCTGATTTAAGCATGGGATGGTGTGTGAATTGTCATCGCAATAGTCAAGTTCAATTTAAAGACAATGGTTTTTATAGCATCTACGAAAAATTCCATGAGGATTTAAAATCTGGAAAATTAGATAGCGCTAAAGGAATCACTGTTGAAAAAATTGGCGGTACAGAGTGTCAAAAATGTCACTACTAATTAATTAAATAAGACGCGTAATACTATATATACATTATTATGGAGCAAAAAAAGCACTGGCAAAGTTTTGGAGAATTAAATAATTCTGAAGCTTTTAATAAAGAAGTTCAAAACGAATTTAAAGAAGAACTTCCTTTTGTGGAGGACGAAACTACTTTAAGTAAAGGAGAAAGTTTTTTACAAGCGAAAGCACCTCGTCGTGATTTTTTAAAATATGTAGGTTTTAGTACTGCTGCTGCTGCCGTAGCTGCTAGTTGTGAAATGCCTATTAAAAAAGCAATTCCTTTTGCTAACAAACCTGAAGATATTGTTCCTGGAATTTCAGAATATTATGCTACTACTTATGTACAAGATGGTGATGTAGTAAGTGTACTTGCAAAAGTGCGCGACGGTCGTCCAATTAAATTAGAAGGAAATGATTTAAGCCCTATCACTGCGGGTGGTACCTCTGCTAGAGTGCAAGCTTCCGTATTAGATTTATATGATACTGCTCGCTTACGTTTTCCAAGCATAAAAGGTAAAGAAGCAAGCTTTGAAGATATTGATAAAGCGATTGCCTCTGAATTAAACACCGGAGTTGTAATTGTAACAAGTACTATTACTTCTCCTTCTACGAAACAAGTCATTGCTCAATTTTTAGCAAAGCATCCTGGAAGTAAACATATTACTTACGATGCCATTTCTCATAGTGCCATGCTACTTGCGAATCAAGCCTCTTATGGTAAATTGGTCATTCCTTCTTATCATTTTGAAAAAGCAAAAACAATTGTTTCATTAAGTGCCGATTTCTTAGGTACTTGGTTAAGCCCTGTGGAATTTGCTAGACAATATGCAGTAGGAAAAAAGATAGATGAAAAAAATCCTGCAATGAGTAAACATATCCACTTTGAAACAGTGGCAAGTTTAACAGGCTCTAACGCAGATGAAAAATATTTATGTCGTCCTTCAGAGTTGCCTTTGGTAGCTGCTGCTTTATTATCGGCAGTGAATGGAGGTGAAATTACAGGCATTAACGATACCACATTAAAAGCAGGCATTAAAGCTGCTGCTAAAGCATTAACATCTAACAAAGGAGCCGCTTTAGTTGTATCGGGAAGTAATAATGTGAATGAACAAATTATAGTAAATGCTATTAACAACGCTATTGGTGCTAATGGCACTACTATTAATTTTGGTGCTACCTTAAATTATCGTCAAGGTATTGATAGTGATTTTGCAAGTTTCGTTGATGATATGAATGCTGGAAAAGTAAATGCTGTTTTATTTTATGGCGCAAACCCTGTTTATACTTGGCCAGCTGCCGATAAAGTAAAATCGGGTTTAGCAAAAGTAAAAACAACTATTTCTTTCAATGCTAAATTAGATGAGACCACAGCACTTTGTAAATATTCAATTCCAGCACCACATTTCTTAGAAAGTTGGGGCGATGCTGAACCCGTGTCTGGTCATATTTCTTTTATTCAACCTACCATCTCTCCATTATTTAAAACGCGTGCATTTGAAGATGCATTATTATTATGGTCTGGAGATACAACCAATTATACCACTTATTTAAAAAATTATTGGTCTGCTAAATTAGGCGGTGAGAATGGTTGGAATAAAACATTACAAGCAGGAGTTTTAAATCCTACTACTCCTTCAATAGCTGGAGCCAACTTAAATAATGGTGCAGTTACTACTGCACTTGCTGCAGTGGCTGCTCATAAACCTAGTGATAAAATTGAATTAGCATTATATCAAAAAGTGGGAATTGGCGCTGGTCAAGGTGCCAGTAACCCTTGGTTACAAGAATTACCAGATCCAGTGACGCGTGCTACCTGGGATAACTATATTATAGTATCACCAGCAATGGCAAAAACTTTATTGAATATTGACTTAAACAATGCAGGTCAGGCCGATGCTTATGAAGTAAAGCCTCCTAAGCAAGTAGTTAAATTAACAGTGGATGGAAAATCTATTGAACTACCTGTATTAATAATTCCTGGTACTCATGCTCAAACAGTAGGTATTGCAGTAGGATATGGTCGTACAGAAGCAATGGGTAAATCGGTGATTGGTACTGGTAAAAATGCATTCCCTTTAGCATGTATTGAAAATGGATTTGTACATTTTAATTGTTCCAATGTAAGTGTAACCCCAACAGGTGAAACCTATCCGGTGGCTTTAACACAAACACATTTCCGTTACGATACAACACAAGGAAATCGTACTGAAGTTGTGAAAGAATTAAGTTTCGCTGAATACTTAAAAAATCCGAAAGAAATTGAAGAAGAACGTGATGAAGAATTAAAACCTTTTGGAGGATTAGAAAAATTTGAAGCACAAGGAACTATATATCCAGTATATGCTCGCCCTGGAATTAAGTGGGGTATGAGTGTAGATTTAAATAGTTGTACCGGTTGTGGCGCTTGTGTGGTAGCATGTAATGCAGAAAACAATGTAGCTGTAGTAGGTAAGCCAGAAGTATTACGTGGACACGAAATGCATTGGTTACGTATTGATAAATATTTTAGTGGTGATATGGAAAATCCTAAAGTGGTTTTCCAACCATTAATGTGCCAACATTGTGACAACGCTCCTTGTGAGAACGTTTGTCCTGTGGCTGCAACCAACCATAGCTCAGAAGGTTTAAACCAAATGACTTACAACCGTTGTATTGGTACACGTTATTGTGCCAACAACTGTCCTTTCAAAGTACGTCGATTTAACTGGGCCGATTATACTGGTGCAGATAGCTTCCCAGACAATCAAAGAGATGTATTAAACGATGTAGTATTAAATATGAATGACGACTTAACAAGAATGGTATTAAACCCAGATGTTACAGTTCGTTCTCGTGGTGTGATTGAAAAATGTTCTTTCTGTGTACAACGTTTACAAGCGGCTAAATTAGAAGCAAAAAAACAATCACGCCCCATGGTAGACTCAGATGTAAAAGTAGCTTGTCAACAATCATGTCCTACCAATGCTATCAACTTTGGTAATGCCAATGATAAACATAGCGCAATTACTAAAGTACGTTTAGAGAATCCTAATCGCCAGTTTTATGTTTTAGAGCAATTACACGTTTTACCTAACGTAACATATTTAGCTAAAGTTAGAAACAGCGAGGAGGTAGCAGCACTAAAAGAAGAAGCGGCTCATAAATAATTAAATAGAGTTTATAAATTAGAAATAGTTAAAAATGCATATTAAATACGAATCACAGTTGCGCGAACCGTTGGTATATGGTGAAAAAAATTTTCACCAGGTTACTGAAGATATCTTGCGCCCTATTGAAGTGAAGCCATCTCGTTTATGGTACATTGGTTTTTTTATATCTGTTGCTTTATTATTATTTGGAGTATTCAGTTTATATCGTGAGGTAACTTACGGTATTGGCCAGTGGAACTTAAATAAAACAATTGGTTGGGGATGGGATATTACCAACTTCGTTTGGTGGGTAGGTATTGGTCACGCAGGAACTTTGATTTCAGCGGTATTATTATTATTTCGTCAAGGTTGGAGAACAGGTGTGAATCGTGCTGCTGAAGCGATGACCATTTTTGCCGTTATGTGCGCAGGTCAATTCCCTATTTTCCATATGGGTCGTGTTTGGTTAGCTTTCTTTATTATGCCTTATCCAAACTCACGTGGTCCATTATGGGTGAACTTTAATTCACCTTTATTATGGGATGTGTTTGCGATCTCTACTTATTTCACTGTTTCATTATTATTCTGGTACTCTGGTTTAATACCAGATATGGCCACTGTGCGTGATCGTGCATTTACTAAACTAAGACAAAAATTATACGGTATTGCTTCTTTTGGTTGGACAGGTTCTACTAAACATTGGCAACGTCACGAGAGTTTATCTTTGGTGTTAGCCGGTTTAAGTACACCATTGGTATTGTCAGTACATACTATTGTATCTTTTGACTTCGCCACTTCAGTTATTCCGGGATGGCATACCACTATTTTCCCTCCTTACTTTGTGGCAGGTGCGATTTTCTCTGGCTTTGCCATGGTACAATCTTTATTAATTGTAGTTCGTAAGGTTTTCGGATTAACCGACTATATCACAATTGGACATATTGATCTCATGAATAAAGTAATTGTACTTACAGGATCTATAGTAGGTGTTGCTTATTTAACAGAATTATTTATGGGTTGGTATTCTCAAAATAAATATGAAGGTTATACATTCTGGTATAGTCGTGCATATTTATTTAGCCCTTATGGTTGGAGCTATTGGGGAATGATGGCTTGTAACGTAATATCTCCACAAATTTTCTGGTCAAGAAAAATGAGAAGAAATGTTTTCGTTACTTTCTTTATGAGTATTATCGTAAATATTGGTATGTGGTTTGAGCGCTTCGTAATTATAGTAACTTCTTTATACCGTGACTATTTACCTTCTAGCTGGTCTGTTTACTATAGCCCATCTATTTACGAGGTAGGTTTCTATTTAGGAACTTTTGGTTTATTCTTTACTTGCTTCTTCTTATTCGCTAAGTATTTCCCTGTTATTGCGGTAGCAGAAATTAAATATGTATTAAAAAGAAGTGGAGAATCTTTCAAACCTGAGTTTGAAAAATTGGAAGCAGCCCCTTTGGATAAATTTATTCACGATAATGCACATGCACATTAATTATAATATTGATTAAGAAAAAAATTATGGCACAAAAGAAATTTGTAGTTGGTTGTTTTGATGAAGAAAAAGTTTTATTTCCTGCAGTAAAGCAAGTGCGTACTGCTGGCTATAAAATTAAAGATGTATACACTCCCTTCGCCGTGCATGGTTTAGACCACGCATTAGGTATGCGCGAAACAAGCTTACACACTGCTGGTTTTATTTATGGTATTACAGGTACAGCTACTGCTGTGAGTGCTATTAGTTGGATTTTCACAAAAGACTGGCCTTTAAACATTGGTGGCAAACCCCATTTTGCTTTACCAGCTTGGGTACCTATTATATTTGAGTTAACCGTTTTATTTGCCGCAGTGGGTATGGTCATGACTTTTTGTTGGTTATGTCAATTAGCACCTGGTGTTAAAAAACATCATTTCCACAAACGTGCTACCGATGATTTATTTGTTATGGTTATTGAGTGCACAGATAAAACGAATACCAATGATTTAGTAGCCCTATTAAAATCAAATGGCGCTATTGAAACCGATGTGCAAGTGGCAGAAGAAGAGTGGTGGTTTGGTACTTATGATAAAG
>CAZWTV010000088.1:0-6894 GCA_964637225.1 uncultured Sediminibacterium sp. | reverse complement strand
AAGGTACTGCCGATAAACCTATCGTATTTACTTCTTCTTCAGCTAATCCTGCTTCAGGAGATTGGGGTGGAATCGTATTATTAGGTACTGCTTCTGTAAACCAATCATTAACTTGGAAAGGAAATACTTATAAAGGATTAACTTCTGTAGAAGGTGGTGTGAATGACGCTACAGTTGGATATGGCTTAGCTGGTTCTGGCGATCCAGATTTTCCAACTGCAAATGATGCTGACAACTCTGGTATTTTACAATATGTAAGAATTGAGTATGCAGGTTATGCTTACCAACCAGATAATGAGTTGAATAGCTTAACAATGGCTGGTGTAGGTAATGGTACAACTATTGACCATATCCAAGTTATTTATGCAAAAGATGATGCTTACGAGTGGTTTGGTGGAACTGTAAACTGTAAGTATTTAATTGCTTATAAAACTCAAGATGATGATTTCGATACTGACTTTGGATACTCTGGTAATGTGCAGTTTGGTATTGCTTTAAGAGACTCTCTTATTGCTGATATTTCTAACTCAGAAGCATTTGAGTCTGATAACGATGGTAATGGTTCTGACTTCACTCCAAAAACAACAGCAGTATTTTCAAATATGACTGCTATTGGACCAAGAATTAATCCAGTATATGGAAAAGGTAATAGTTTGTTCTATGCAGGTGCTCAAATTAGAAGAAACTCTGGTATCTCTATTCAAAACTCAATTATTGCAGGATGGCCTAGAGGAATTACAATAGATGAATCTAAAGTAACTACCAATGGTTCTACCTATAAGAATTTAGTGGATAGCGTTGTTAGATTAAAGAATGTAACCTTAGCAGGTAATACAGTTGATTTATTATATGTAGGTAAAACTGGTGCAAGTACAAATAAAACAGATGCTGATTTATTAGCTTTATTTTCTACTGCATCTTATAATAATACTATTTTAAGTTCTGCTGATGCGAATATCTTAAAGTTAATCCAACCTTTTAACTATACGAATCCTGATTTTACTCCTTATGCAAGTGCTGGTCCTGGAACATCTGGTAGCTTAAGTGCTACTTATGGTATCTTAGGTTTGAATACTTCTTTAGACTATAAAATAAATGGAGATTTCTCCGACGCTAAATTACAAAATGCTTTCTTTGATAAGACTGCTACTTTTAGAGGTGCGGTTGCAACATCTGGTGTGAATCAAACTTGGTGGAAAGGTTGGACAATATGGAAATAAGCTAGTATTTAAAAAATTGTTAGATTACATATACAAAAGCGTCCCGTAATTTCGGGACGCTTTTTTTTGAATTTAAATATATCTTTATGAAAATTAAATTTTATCAAGTTTATTTATTTACAATCATATTTATTATGGTGGTAGTTGCATGTTCAAAAAATGTAGCAATCGATACCCCTACAGAGGCTACTTGTGATGCTAATACAAGTTTTAGTAAAACGATTTTGCCACTTTTTAATAGTACTTGTAATATCAGTGGTTGTCATGATGGACCTAATGCAGCTGCCTTAAATAATTTTCAAGTAGTACATGATAATGCAAGTCAAATTAGAGCATCTATTTCAACAGGCAGAATGCCTAAGGGTAAAACTTTAACAATTGCCGATAAAAATGCAATTTTCTGTTGGATAGATAATGGAGCAAAGAATAATTAATTTAATTATTCTTCTTTATAAATTTTTCTTATTGCTTTATATACTCTTGTACAAATTTTTCGCAATAATCTTTAATTAAACTTCTTACGGTTTTAAACTCTTCATTAATTTGCTCTTCAGTGCCAACAGCTTTAGCTGGGTCTGGAAAATTATAATGTAATTTAACGGCCTTGGTTGGAAAATAAGGGCAACGTTCTTTAGCATTATCACAAACTGTAATAACATAATCAAAATCGATCCCAAAATATTCTGTAATATTATTAGAAGTATGTTTTGAAATATCAATACCTATTTCTTTCATCGTAGCAATGGCTCTTGCGTTTACACCATGCGTTTCTACACCTGCAGAATATACTTGCGCTTTACCAATAGTCATCGCAGCTAAAAAACCATGTGCCATTTGACTTCTACAACTATTGCCAGTACATAAGACTAAAATATTTTTCATAAATTACTACCCAAGCTATTTACTCAAAATTAGTTCAATCTAGTTTATTAAAAAAGCCCAGTCTTTTTAGGGACCAGGCTTTTAATTTATAAAAACTCAACAAACACTAAGCATTGTAAGCATCAGCAACACCCTTATGTAAAATTTTTCCTGCTTTAATATTTAAGCCTTTGGCTAAAGCGGCATTTTCAACACAAGCTTTTTCCCATCCTTTATTGGCAATAGCAATGGCATAGGGCAAAGTTGCTTGAGTAAGAGCGCGTGTAGATGTTTGAGGCACCGCCCCTGGCATATTAGCCACGCAATAATGCAAAATATTTTGCTCCGTGTAAACTGGATTTTCATGGGTAGTAGGTTTGCAGGTTTCTATACAACCTCCTTGGTCAACAGCAACATCCACCACTACTGTTCCTGGTTCCATTAATGCTAAATCTGATTTTTTAATTAAATGTGGAGCTTTGGCACCGTGTAATAAAACAGCACCTATCACTAAATCAACTGTAGGAAGTTTTTCTTGAATAGCCATTACAGTTGAATATTGAGTAACTACATTCGCTGGCATGACATCGGATAAATATCTTAATCTAGTTAAGTTAGTATCCATAATGGTGACATTAGCTCCCAAACCAGCAGCCATTTTTGCAGCTTGCGTTCCCACAATACCTCCACCAATAATTAAAACTTCAGCGGGCTTCACACCTGGTACCCCTCCTAATAATTTTCCTTTGCCACCAAAAGGTTTACCCAAATAATAAGCACCCACATTCACCGCCATTCTTCCAGCTACTTCCGACATAGGAACCAATAAAGGCAATGAGCCATCTGCTAATTCAACTGTTTCATAAGCTATACAAACTGCTGATGACTTCATCATAGCTTCCGTTAATTCTTTGGAAGCTGCAAAATGGAAGTAAGTAAATAAAATTTGACCTGGTTTAATTAATGGAAATTCAGCAGCTAAAGGTTCTTTTACTTTTACAATCATCTCAGCAATGCTATAAATTTCTTTTGCTGTAGCTAAAATAGTGGCACCTGCTTTTATATAAGAATCATCTGAGAATCCTGATCCAATTCCTGCTTGGGTTTCAACGTTCACCTTGTGGCCCTGTCTAACGAGTGCATCCACACCTTCTGGTGTTAAACCCACCCTGTATTCTTGAACCTTAATTTCTTTGGGAACTCCTATAATCATATAATTTTATTTAATTTCTGTACAAATATCTAAAAAAAGAAAATATTCATTTTATATTCAAAAATTTCAGTAAAAAATATTGTAAAATTTGATAAATTTAAAAAAATATCGTTAATTACACTGAAATTTAAAGTAAAAACAGAAATTATTTCTCCATGCCTATTGATAGTATCGACCAATCAATTTTGAAAATTTTACAAAAAGACGCTCTAGCTAAGCTAAAAGATATTAGTGCGTCTGTTAATTTATCCTTAAGCCCCACGCATGATCGTATTAAAAGACTGGAAGAAGAAGGATATATTTTAAATTATGTAACACTGCTTGATAGAAAAAAATTAGACCTAGGTTTGGTGGTACACTGTCAGGTAACTTTAGATAAACAGACCCGGTCACATTTTTCAGAATTTGAAAAAATAGTAGCTCAATTTCCAGAAATTATTTCTTGTAGTTTGGTCTCAGGTAGTTTTGATTATTATTTGAAAGTAGTAACAAAGGACGTAGAATCCTATAATAAATTTTATCAAGAACGTTTAGCAGTACTTCCTATGGTTGCACATATTAATAGTTTATTTGTGATGGATGAAATTAAAATTACAACTGAGCTTCCCCTTTAATTATATTTAAATAAAATTAAACATGTATAATATTCCTCATTTCAAAGCAAAGGACTCTCAAGAAGTTATAGACTTTATGAAAGCGAATCCTTTTGTAACTATTTGTGGAATTGATAAAGAAGGATTTCCTGTAGCCACGCAGGTACCTGTTTTATTAAAAATAGAAAATGAAACCATTGTAATTTCGGGACATTTAATGCGCAAGCAAGATCATTCTATTGCTTTTGAAAACAACAATAAAGTTTTAGTCATTTTTTCAGGTCCATCGGCTTTTGTAAGTGCTAAATGGTATACTGAAAAAAATATGGGTAGTACTTGGAATTATCAATCGGTGCATGCCAAAGGATTATTGGAAATAAAAGATGAAAAACATTTATATAATTTATTAGAACAACTAACCCTTCATTTTGAAAAAGATACCAATGCCCCCACACAGGTCAAGCACTTGACAGCTGCTTATATGGAACATAACATGAAAGCCATTTATTCATTTGATATTATTGTGAGCAATTTGCAACATGTATTTAAATTAAGTCAAAATAGAGATGAAGTTTCCAAAGCCAATATACAAGCAGCATTAAATGAAGGTGATGCAGCGTCGAAGCATATAGCAACTGCTATGAAAAAGCTATAAATTTATATTTTCAAATTTTTAAGAATGGATTGGTTGAATTAAATCCCATAAATTACCATAAAGGTCTTTAAAAACTGCCACAGTTCCATAGGTTTCCTTACGAACCTCGGTTGTAAATTCAACTCCCTTTGATCTATAATTTTCATAATCTCTTTCAAAATTATCGGTATGTAAAAATAAAAAAACACGCCCTCCGGTTTGGTAACCTATAAATTTCTCTTGTTCTGGCGAAGCAGCTTTAGCTAATAATAGCATACAGCCATCGCTGGCGCCTTTAGGTTGAACCAATACCCATCTTTTGGTTTCAGATAATATCGTGTCTTCAATTAAAGTAAAGCCTAATGTATTTATATAATAAGTAATAGCTTCATCATAATCTCGAACTACAATAGCTATTTGTGCAAGGTTTTGTTTCATATTTCAAATATAGTAATAATTAAAATCTTTGTTTATCTTCACTTTCTTCAATGATATTTATAAAATAGCATGGGTAATGTAAAAAACTTAATATTTGATTTAGGAAATGTATTATTTGACATTAATTTTTCTTTGTTGAATGAAGCATTTGCATCTATTGGCATTCAGGGTTTTGATCAACATTTTACATTAAATAAATCACATCCCTTATTTTTAGATCTAGAAATGGGTTTTATAAATGAACTAGAATTTTATGAAGGTGTGAGAGCTTTAACCAATTTGCCTGTAGGTAATGATCAGATAAAAAATGCATGGAATGCCTTATTGGTAGGTTTTAGAAAAGATAGTATTCAATGGATAAAAGAAAATAATACTAATTACGCTACTTATTTATTTTCTAATACCAATCAAATCCATCATGATTACTTTATTTCTGATTTTGAAAATAGGGTCGCACCATATTCTTTTACATCCCTTTTTATAACACCTTATTATTCACATGAAATGGGAATGAGAAAACCCGATCCCGCCTCCTTTACTTATATTTTAAATAAAGAGGGGTTAAAGGCTAGTGAAACATTGTTTATTGATGACAATGAACCTAATATCAATGCTGCTGCCTCTATAGGGCTTCAAGTGCTACATTTAAAAGAGGGTATGAGGGTGGAGAAAGATATCTTAGCTTATCTATAATAGTAGAAAGTCACTCCTTTAAAAAAATCATGTAAAAAAATTAACTGCTGGTGGTTTATTTTTTCTTAACTTCTTCAAATTCAATGTATTCAGAATTTTCTGAACTTTGTTTGGGGGTTGTTTGAGTGGAAGAGTTATATGTATTTTTGTCTGTTTGCTGCTGTTGCTTTTGCATCCTTTCCATATTTTGTCTTACCGTTTTTACTCCTTTACCCACAGGTACTACTACGTCAAAGATTAGTTTGTATAAAAAGTAAATCAAGCATCCGTAAAAAATCATCTTCATCATACCACAAAAATAAGGCCCTTACCAATAATTTTGGGATATTTCATGCTCTTTTATTACCTTTGACCTAGAATAGAAGAAAATGTGAAGGGAACGAACTCGTTCCCTTCTTCTTTTTTAATATGCAAGCGAATGAAATCATAGAATTAGTAAGTCCAGTTTTGGATCAACTTCTACAACAGGAGCCTAACTATTTCTGTGTTTCAATTAAAGTGAAGCCTACCCATAACATAAAAATTTACTTAGATGGGGATCAAGGCTTATCTATTGAGAAATGCAGTTTTTTTAATAGAAAATTATATCGCTTTATAGAAGAAGCTGCATGGTTTGAAGATGGTGATTTTTCATTGGAGGTCTCTTCCCCAGGTATTGATGAGCCATTAATATTAAATCGTCAATACCAAAAGAATGTGGGTCGTAAGGTGAAAATCACTTTTTTGGATTTAAGTTCCAAGGAAGGTATTTTAAAAACAGTAACTGAAAAAGATATTTTAATAGAATGGACAGAAGGAAAAGGTAAAAAAGCGATAGTGCAAACTTTATTAATTCCTTTTGATCAAATAAAAACAACCATTGTTCAAGTTCAATTTTAACCAATTAATCATCAAGCAAAAGCTTGAAAAAAAATTATGTTATGGCAAGTATAAATTTAATTGAAGCCTTCCAAGAATTTAAAGATGCAGAGAGCATTGATCGCCCCACTATGATGAAAGTGGTGGAAGATGTTTTCAAAACCTTATTGAGAAAAAAATATGGTAGTGATGAAAATTTTGATGTAATCGTTAATGCTGAAAAAGGTGACTTGGAAATTATTCGTCGTCGTCAAATTAGAGATGACGATGATGTTGATAATCCTTTAGAAGAAGTTTCTTATTCTGAAGCTATTAAAATTCAACCCGACTATGAAGTAGGAGAAGATTTATTAGAAGAAGTTGATATTTTAGACTTTGGCAGAA
>CAZWTV010000087.1:0-7048 GCA_964637225.1 uncultured Sediminibacterium sp. | reverse complement strand
TTGAATAGCCTGGACAAGCATTTGCTTGTCCGAGGCATTCAATAATTTATTAGTTTTTGATTTAAATAGTGAAAAGGGATTCCACATAATTAAAATTTAACTTCAGGTGCTTTAGCAGCGGCTTCCTCTGCCTTAAATCCTTCTTTGGTCTTGAAACCAAAAGCTCCAGCTAAAAGATTAATAGGGAATGATCTTGCTTTTTTATTGTAGTCGGCAACTGCAGCATTAAAGTCGTTTCTTGAAACTTTAATTCTATTTTCAGTGCCTTCTAATTGAGCTTGCAGACCACGAAAAGCTTCATTTGCTTTTAAGTTAGGGTAATTTTCAGATACAACCATTAATCGACCAAGAGCTTGAGATAGCTGACCTTGACTCGCTTGAAATTGTTGTAATTTTTCTGGAGTTAAATCCTTGGCATCTACTTTCATTTGCGTAGCACTGGCACGAGCTGCAATTACATTTTCTAAAGTAGTTTTTTCAAAGTTGGCTTCTCCTTGTACAGAAGCCACTAAATTGGGTATTAAGTCGGCTCTGCGTTGATAATCGCTTTGAACATTATTCCAAGATTGGTTCACATTTTCGTCTTGGTTTACTAATCCATTATACCCATTGCATCCCATTGCAAATAGAATTACAATGACTCCTAAAAAAATAAATAAACCTAAATTTTTGCGTAACATAGTTTTGTATTTGTTTATAAAGATAGTGCAAAGCGAATGCCAAACTTTTCGTATGACGGAATTACATGACAAATAAATCCTTCCAGTAAAGCTAAAGGGATGAATTTAACAAGTTCTTAAGTATTACAGATATGTAATGAACCACTTATCCTTTAATGGCAGCAATTCCAGGAAGAATTTTACCTTCAAAATATTCTAACATAGCACCTCCACCTGTACTAACGTAACTTACTTTATCGCTAAAACCAAATTGGTTCACGGCTGACACACTGTCCCCACCCCCCACTAAGCTATAAGCTCCTTTCTGAGTAGCTTCAGCAACAGCTTCGGCAATAGCTTTTGTGCCTGCTTGAAAATTTTTCATTTCAAAAACACCCATAGGACCATTCCATAATATGGTTTTACTTGCTATAATTACTTTTGAAAATGAGATGCTTGATTCCTTTCCCACATCTAATCCCTCCCAGCCATCAGGAATTTCACCACTTGCACAAGTTGTAGTATTGGCTGTATTACTAAAGTTATCAGCAATAATATTGTCAACTGGCAAATGTATACGAACACCTTTTGCTTTAGCTTTATTTAAAATTTCTAAAGCTAGTGGCATACGATCATCTTCATGAATTGAATTACCAATTTTCCCTCCTTGTGCTTTAAAAAATGTATAGGCCATTCCACCTCCAATAATAATATCTGTAGCACGTTCCAATAAATTTTCAATAATTAAAATTTTATCAGATACTTTGGCACCTCCAATAATTGCAACAAATGGTTTTTGAGCATCGTGCAAAACTTTTTCTGCACTTACAATTTCAGCCTCCATTAATAAACCAAAAAATCTATTTTCCTTAGAAAAAAATTGAGCAATAATAGCTGTTGAAGCGTGAGCTCGATGTGCTGTTCCAAAAGCATCATTTACATAAACATCTCCCAATTTTGATAATTTTTCAGCAAAAGCTAGATCCCCTTTTTCTTCCTCTTTATAAAAACGTAAATTTTCTAATAACAAAACCTCTCCCGCTTTTAATGCGGCAGCTTTTTGATTAGCTTGTTCACCAATGCAATCATGGGCAAAATAAACATGTCGGCCCGATAATAATTTTGAGAGATGCGATACAATATGTTTTAATGAATATTTTTCACTAGGTCCGTCTTTTGGACGACCTAAATGACTCATTAAAATTACACTTCCACCATCATTTAAAATTTTTGATATAGTAGGAAGGGTTGCCCTCATTCTATTGTCATCGGTAATTTCAAATGCATCGTTTAAAGGAACATTAAAATCAACACGAACTAAAGCTTTCTTCCCAGCAAATGAAAAATTTTTAATAGAAGACATATTTATTAAAACTTTTTTGGATAAAAATAAAAAATGCCCTCCCGAAGGAAGGCATTGATTATAACATTATTTAATTTTACTTGCAAAATATTTCACTGTACGAACTAACTGGCTAACATAGCTCATTTCATTATCATACCAACTCACTGTTTTTACCAATTGAACATCACCTTGTGTCATGACTTTAGTTTGAGTAGCATCAAACAAAGAACCATAAGATATACCTATAATATCAGAGCTTACAATTTCATCTTCTGTGTAACCAAAAGATTCATTTGCGGCTGCTTTCATTGCTGCGTTTACTTGTTCAACAGTCACTTTTTTTGTTAAAATGGAAGTTAACTCAGTTAAAGAACCAGTGATGGTAGGCACACGTTGCGCAGATCCATCTAATTTACCTTTTAAAGAAGGTAACACTAAACCTATTGCTTTTGCTGCTCCAGTACTATTAGGTACAATATTGGCTGCTGCTGCACGAGCGCGACGTAAGTCACCTTTTGGATGAGGGCCATCTAAAGTGTTTTGGTCATTGGTATAGGCGTGCACTGTTAACATTAATCCTGTAACAATTCCGAATTTTTCATCTAACACTTTAGCCATAGGTGCTAAGCAATTAGTTGTACAAGAAGCCCCAGAAATTACTGTTTCAGATCCATCAATAATTTCATGATTGGTATTGAATACTACCGTTTTCATATCACCTGTTGCAGGAGCAGAAATAACTACTCTTTTGGCACCTGCCTGAATATGTAATTCAGCTTTTTGTTTATCAGTAAAAAATCCAGTAGACTCAATTACCACGTCAACATTATGAGCCCCCCAAGGTATTTGAGATGGATCACGTTGAGCATATATTTTAACCTCATGGCCATTCACTAATATTGAATCTTCAGTAGACTTTACTACTGCCTCAAAACGACCTTGCGCACTATCATATTTTAATAGGTGAGCTAACACTGCTGGAGAGGTAAGGTCATTGATAGCAACCACCTCTATACCTTCCATGTTATAAATTTGGCGAAAAACCAAACGACCAATTCGACCAAAACCATTAATGGCAACTTTAACTGAACTCATTGTTTTATTTTTTATTTTACAATAGAAGATGCAAAGGTACCATCTTTTTAAAAAAAATGGGGCAAATTATTGTGAAGAAATCAACAAAATCAAGGTTTTATACAAACAATTGATCGTATTTACGTCATGTTTGTTTTAATTACTAAAAAAAAGTCAAAAGTTGATAAAATATAGTAGGCCTTGATATTCACTAAAAAAGGTAAAAACTTTTGGCAATAAAGCGTTTGCAACCTATTTTTGCGACCCTATTAACATAGTCGGAGCGTTCGACTAAGGGCTAGGTCACCTCCCTTTCACGGAGGTAATACGGGTTCGAATCCCGTACGCTCTACAAAGCCTCTCACGCAAGTGAGGGGCTTTTTTCATGAGCGGCTATTTCACCAAGCTATAATACCGCATTTTCTAAATCAGCTATGATGAATTTAGACATTTGTAAAAAAGCATAAGCAGCTTTTGGAGCAGTTGCAGGATTGGTCATAAATTTTCCCAAACAAGTAGGTACTACCTGCCAACTAATACCAAATTTATCCTTTAACCATCCACATTTACCCGGAGCACCCCCTTCGATTAAAAAATTCCAATAATAATCTATTTCATCTTGCGTATCAACAGTAATAATAAATGAAACAGCTTCATTAAAACTAAATTGATGAGGAGCAGAACTATCCATAGCACCAAAAGACAGACCCTGTAATTCAAATTGTGCATATTTAATATTGCCTTCTGTATCCGGCTCCCCTTTTTTATAAGTATCTATTTGTACAATATTTGCCTCTTTAAATAAATGTGTATAAAATTGGATGGCTTCATTTGCTCTACCATTTTGATTGCCTGTAAATAACATATTCGGCATAATTTTAGAGCGACTTTTATGCCCCAACATCAATTGCCAATTCACTCCATATTTATCTGAGCACCAACCATATTTTTCACTCCAGGGATAGGTATTAAGTGGCATTAGAATTTTACCCTCTAGCATTAATTTATTCCAAAACTTAGTTATTTGATTTTCTGACTCCGCACTTAAAAAAAATGAAATAGAAGGATTAATAATAAAACCAGGACCTCCATTTAAATGCATAAATCTACGGCCAAACAAATTATACACAACCTCCATTGGATTTTCTGACACTATCTCAAGTTCACCAAAAATTTCTTTATAATAAAGTGCAGCCTCTTTGGCTTTTCCATCAAACCATAAACAAGTTCCTATTGATTGTAACATAGTTTTTTATTTAAATTGAAAATAAGTTAAAAATCTTAATTTGCAGAGTAGATTACACGAACTACTATGTGTTATGTTATTGGTATTAAAATTCCTAAAAAGCAAACTATTAAAGTTGGAAATTCCGAGCTTTCGTTAGATCCTATCAACTTACCTGCTCAATCTGGCTTTACCTATGATAAATGGCCAGTGATATACCGTACAAATACTGAAGTAAATTCAGCAGAGAAATTACTTAAAGCGGACCTCATGCACTGGGAATTAATTCCACACTGGGTTCAAAATGAAAAACAATTATTAGAATCTAGAAAAAAATATACTACCCTGAATATAAAAGCTGAAACGATATTAAATAATAAAGTAGCACAAAGTACTATTCAAACCAATAGATGTTTAGTATTAGCTTCTCATTTTTTTGAGTGGCAAGAAATACAAAAAGAAAAATTCCCCTACTGTATTTCAGTGAACGAAAGACCTATTTTTTATATAGCAGGAGTTTGGAATACCTGGATTAACCAAAACACTGCAGAAGTTAAAAATAGCTTTGGTATCATCACAACAGAAGCCAATAGCTTAATGGCAAAAATTCATAATAGTAAAAAAAGAATGCCCACGATATTAGAAGAAGATATGGCCCATGCGTGGATGAATGAAAATTTAAATACAGCTCAAATTGCAGAAATAGCAAAATATCAAATACAAGATAATAAAATGAGCGCTTATACAGTGGCAAAAAATTTTCAGCAAAGCGAAAATCCTTGTGCAAAAACGGAGTATAAAATTTTTACGCCTCAAACCTTATTTTAAATACTCACTGTTTGGTGCATTTCTGGCACTATCACTTCTTTGAATCCTTTTTTACGAAGCCTCTCTGCAAAATTATCTTGTACTTCAGCTTCTCCATGTACTACAAATATTTGTTTTACTAAACTTGGATTTTGACAAGCTAAAAATTGCATTAAGTCTTCATAATCTCCATGCGCACTCATACTTCTTATTGATCCTACTTTTGCAATCACAGAATATTCTTCACTATAAATTTTAACCACTTTAGCTCCATTCATGAGCCTACCTCCTAGTGAATGAGGCTCACAATATCCTACTAATAAAATAGTATTCTTTGCATTATTGATATTATTTTTAATATGATGCTTTACCCTACCAGCATCAGCCATGCCAGAAGCAGAGATAATCACTTTGGGATGCATATCCTCATTCAAAGCCTTACTTTCATCTACTGTTTTAATATAACGAAGACCTTCAAAGTCAAATGGATCATCATCTACTTCTAAAATTTTTTGGATTTTTTTATTGAAATATTTAGGAAACATTTTTACTACATCGGTAGCTTCAATACTTAAAGGGCTATCTACATATACTGGAATATGAGGTAGTCTTTTTTCTAAGGATAACTGATTTAATTCAAATAAAATTTCTTGTGTTCTTCCAACACTAAAAGCAGGTATTATTAAATTTCCTTTTTGTTCAACACAGGTCTTTTGAATCCATTGTAATAAATCATCAGGGGTAGTATAAATTAAATCGTGTAGTTTATCACCATAAGTGCTTTCTATGATGATGATATCTGCTGGTGGAAAAGTAGCAGGAGATCTTAATATCATATCTCTATATCTTCCCACATCACCACTAAAAGTTAATGTTTTTGTTTCACCGCCTTCTTTAATTTTTAAACTTACCGCAGCACTTCCAATGATATGACCCGCATCGGTAAATAATAATTCAACTGCATTAGAAATTTTAGTTGGTTGATTATATTCAACAATAGTTAATAAAGGTAATACTAAATGCACATCATCTAAATCATACAAGGGTTCAATGAGAGGCAATCCCTGCTTAGCTCTTCGCTTATTACCAAATTTAGTATCATCCCTTTGAATCATAGCTGAATCTTCTAATAAAATTTCAGTCAAAGCCTTGGTTGCTGGGGTACAATAAATTTTTCCCTTGAATCCTTCTTTGACTAATCTAGGAAGTAAACCAGAATGATCAATATGTGCATGTGATAGAATAACATAATCTACTTGGGTGGCTTCAAAACCAAAAGAGGCATTCAACTTATCGGTTTCTTTTCCCATTCCTTGAAATAATCCACAGTCTAATAAAAAAGTTTCTCCTTGATTTAACTGAACTAAATGTTTAGAGCCCGTAACGGTACGCGCAGCGCCATGAAAGCTTATTTTCATTCGATAAAATTATACAACTAAGTTAATTTAAATTGCAATGGCAGCCACTAAATAATCGGCAATTAAAATAAGTATGCAACTTACTACCACTGAACTGGTACCCGCTTTACCAATTTCTAAAGCCCCGCCTTTCACATTATAACCAAAATAACAAGGCACGGTACTTATTATAAAAGAGAAAATAAATGATTTATAAAAGGCTATTGAAACATAATTAGTATCAAACCCTTTTCTAATACCCATAATAAAAACTTCAGGAGCCACTGAACCTGTAAGCCCTCCAATTAAATATCCTCCCCAAACACCAATAACAGCAGACACTCCCACTAATAATGGGACAATGGTAAAACATGCAAGTATTTTGGGAAGTATTAAATAGTTTTTAGTATTGATACCCATAATTTCTAAGGCATCAATTTGTTCGCTCACACGCATATTGCCTAATTCACTGGCAATTTTACTGCCCACTACGCCTGCTAACACTATACAAACCAGTGTTGGTGCAAATTCCAGAATCACT
>CAZWTV010000086.1:0-7146 GCA_964637225.1 uncultured Sediminibacterium sp. | reverse complement strand
CATAGCTCAGTTGGTTTAGAGCATCTGCCTTACAAGCAGAGGGTCCGCGGTTCGAACCCGTGTGCCCCCACCGAATAATAGAAAGGGTTTCAAGCAATTGAAGCCCTTTTCTATTTTTAAATAACTTTATGTCATGCAAGTATTTTCAACCCCAAGTAAAATTATCATTACCTGTCATAAATGGTTGTCCAATGCATTGAACAAAGAATTAATATCATTAGGATTTACATCTGTTAAAGTTTTTCAAACTGGAGTAGAATTAACTGGCTCTTTACAAGATTGCATTAAACTTAATTTGAATCTAAGATGTGCCAGTCAAGTGATGTATTCATTGCAATCATTTACTTGCCAAGATCCTAATGAACTCTATCAAAATGTAGTTAAAATTCCTTGGGAAAAATATCTTGATCCAACCCAATATTTCTCCGTCACCAGTAATGTTTTTCATCCTACCATTAATACAAATTTATTTGCCAATTTGAGAGTAAAAGATGCTATTGTGGATAGAATCAGATCCATTACAGAAAAAAGACCCTTAACAGGCGCCTCTTTAGAAGGTGCAGTCATCTATTTATATTGGAAAAATAATCAAGCTGAAATATTTTTAGATACATCAGGTGAAACACTTGCCAAACATGGTTATAGGAAATTACCGGGTACAGCACCTATGTTGGAAGCACTTGCAGCTGCTACCATTTTATCTACAAACTGGGATAAAAAAAGTGCATTTGTCAATCCAATGTGTGGCTCAGGTACATTAGCTATTGAAGCTGCACTTATAGCGACCCATAGAGCTCCTGGTTTATTAAGAGATCGTTATGCATTCATGCATCTAGTAGGTTATGAAAAACAAATGTTTGAAACAGAAAAATTAGAATTGAAAGAGCAAATTAAAAAAATTCCTTCTCTTCAAATAATAGCCACTGATATAAGTAAGAGGGCCATAGAGGTAGCTAAGATAAACGCCAGTGTAGCGGGTGTAGATCATTTAATTAGTTTTAGAGACTGTGCTTTTGAAAAAACAACAATTCCTCCCTCTACTAAAGGGGCTATAGTTATATTTAATCCTGAATATGGAGAAAGACTTGGCGATCAAATGGAATTAGAAGCTACCTATGCTAGTATGGGAGATTTTCTAAAAAATTCCTGTAAAGGCTATACAGGATATATTTTTACTGGCAATTTAGATTTGGCTAAAAAAATAAGACTTAAGCCAAGTAAACGTATAGAATTTTATAATGCTACAATTGATTGTAGGTTGCTAGAGTATGAATTATATGAAGGCTCTAGAAGAGTGGTTAAAATTAAGAACTAGTTTTATTTATTTTTTTGATTATGAACAAGCATATATTTTGAAGTCTCATAGAAAATCTTTGTTAAAAGATGCATTTGAGTCATTAGACTATCATTTTTGACTACAGCATTATTTTGAACACTTTCAAAAATAGGTTTTTGTTTGTTTTTTAATGCATAACCATAATAATATTCATTATTCAAGACTCCAATTTGTTGATTAAAATCGTCGTATAAAAAAATAGTATTATTATTTTGTTTAATAGTATTAAAAACATTTTTCCCTAAAGTAGTATTGGTATAACTAATATTACATAAAGCAGCAATACTTGGCATGACATCAATTTGTGATACGGGAATATTATATTCTTTAGGTGTTAATAAAGAAGGAGCATAGAATAAAAAAGGTATATGCATATTAGTTAACCCTTGCTCAGTGAATACTTTTGGCAACATCATTCCAGCGTCTCCTTTAATTCCATGATCTCCAATAAATACAAATAAAGTTTCATTAAAATATTTTTCTTTTTTAGCTGCTTCTATAAATTGTTCAATACAAAAATCGGTATACCTGAAAGCATTGTACTCTTCATTATTTTCAAAACCAAATCTAACAAGAGAATCCTTAGAGACAGTTTTTTTTACAAATACTTTTAAATCTTCTGTAGGAATCGTATAAGGTCGGTGGTTGTCGGCAGTTTGAATAATAGCAAAGAAAGGTTTAGTGTTTTTGCTTAATGTTTTATTTGCCTCTATAAATAAGTTTTTATCGCTGATTCCCCAGACATTAATTTCTGAAGATTGGTATTTTCCTTGTTCATAAATTTTCAAATCACTAATATTGTTGGTGAGCACCCCTCTTATATTTGCCCAGCTGGTACTTCCCCCTAAAAAATAGAATTTTTCGAAGTTTTTGAAATCAGATATGATAGTATGTTGATCTACTGCTAAAGGATTTCTGCTAGAAGTTTTTCCTTCTAAAATATCAGGAATTCCAGTAATGATAGCCCAAACACCTCTTGCAGTCCCATAGGCAGGGGAAAAGGCTCTATTAAAATAAACACCTTGCTTTTTCATCTCATTGAAATAAGGTGTAGTATTTAAAGGGTTACCCACCATAGAACTTTTATACGCAGAAAAAGATTCGCAAATAACTAATACAACATTTTTAATCTTACTTACTTCTTTATCTTGTACATAGCTTTTTCGTGAAAATTGAAGATTTTGAACATTTTGTTCATGCAAGGGTATTTCTAAATAGGTTGATAATAGGCTATAATTCTTTTTAATAAATGCAGTATCGATGCTAGAGGATCTAAAATTCAAACTGCTAAAAAAGGATTGCATGGGGTTTAAGGCCACATTGGCTTTATAATCGTTTCCTAAACTATAAGCATCGCTCCATCTTAATGGGTATTGACCTCCTTGGTAAATAATATTTCCTATGGCACTATAAATTAGTAATATAAAAAAGAGAATATGTATACTTGTTTTTTTCCAACCAGTTACCGTACTTTTAAAACCATCCAAAAGGTGGTGGGTATAAGAAATTATTAAAAAGAAACCCCATTCTATCGCTACAAAAATTAATAAAATAAGAATTATTGGATAAGACTGCCACATCATTTGTAATGAAATAATGGGATTTTCTATATAACTAAGAATACTTGCATTTAATCTTTGATGAACGTATGCATAATGAATAAAATCGGCGGTATAAAAAATGAGTAAAAAAGTGCTAAATATTATCCAAATAGTAAAACTAATTTTTTTGCCTAATTTACTTTGAAAAGGGTGTAGCTTTTTAAAATAAGAAAGAATCATTATTAATAATATGACTAATGATACATATCTAAAATCAAATCTCGCTCCTAATATATAGGCTGCATTTAAATTATTATCGGTAGAGATAGGCGCTTCAAAACGATAAACAAAAATGTACCTTAAAACACTCATGACCACTAAGTAAATTAAACCTAGCATGCATGTCCACAAAATAGATATAGGTAGAAAATTTTTTTTCATAACTGCAATCTTATTCATACAGTAAATAGGGCTTCATCGTTTTTTCCCATCCACTTACCTTTAAAGCTGAAATTACATGGTTCAACCATTCTTTTAAAGGCAAATTAAATAAATGCTCAGCATTAGGGATTCCTAACAATAAAGATAAATGATTGTTACCACTTGGGTTGACATGGGTTGGATAGGGTTGCCATTTGAACTCTTGTGGATGAATATCCTTGATTAATTTCAATAAAATAAGTCCAGTTAGTACAGGATGGAATGTTTGTGGTGATATAACTTTAATCCTAATTCCTTGTATATCTTCAATTTCATTATTAATAAGCAAAGTTAAATCTAATGTTTCTATCTTAATATCTTCTTTTAATAAATGTTCCCAAACCAAAGCAATGGCTGGTAAATTAAACCAAGAGGCACCTATCCATTCAAAAGAATAATCACTGCCTCTTCCTACAGAAACATTTGTTGCTTCAAATAAGCAAAGTCCAGGATATAATAAACAAGCTTCAAAATTTTGAAGTGCGGGAGAAGGGTTAATCCACTTAGTATCCCAATCGTAAAATAAATTTTCTCTTTTCCAATTTTCACAAGTTAATACAGTAATAGCTGCATTCCAATTTTGGATTTTATTAAAATAGGTAGCCAATTCACCAAAACTACATTGATGTTTTATGGGGATAGAAAATCTTCCAATAAAACTACTTAAGGAGCTATCTAATAAGGGTCCTTCTACTAAATTAAACATACCCCCCAAAGGATTGGGTCTATCTAATATATATAGAGGTAATTTCAATTTACCCGCAGTTTCAATATAGTAACTCAATGTCCATAAATAGGTGTAAAACCTTGTTCCTGCATCTGGAATATCAAAAATTAAAACCTCAATACCTTTTAAATCATCATGGGTGGGGGCAAGTTTATTATTATATAAACTAATGATTTTCAATTTTGTAACTGGATCTATGGCATCCTTAATTTGAAATCCATCTTCTCCTTTGGTATTAATTCCATGTTCTGGTGAAAATAGTAATACAATATTAAAACCTGCATCAATTAAGGCTTTTCTACTAGATATACCCTTTGCTGTGGTGGCAGCATCATTGGTTAAAAAAGCAATTTTCTTGTTTTTCCAAGTGGGTTCCTTCTTCAATAACTTATCAATTCCAAATTGTAGATTCATTTATAGTTCCGATTACTTGAATTGTAAATTTATCTTCAAATTTTCTATCACATTAAATATAATAGGGCAGCGATCATAATGCATAAAAGTGGTAAACATTCTTTTTTTTAAATGGGGTAAATGAAAAGCAGGAAATTCTTTACATCCTGCAAAACGATGTTCATAAACCGTACAACTATTTTCAGACAAAAAATGACAGGGAATGGCATTTATCACCATTCTGCCTGACTCTCCTTTGGAAATATAGGTTTGATCAAATTTATCTCTTGAAATATTTAAATGCTTGGCTAAATGGGTAGCTTCTTGCTCTTCAATATTCACCATTAAGCTTTTGCAACAATTTCCACAGTTGGTACAATCTATTTTCGGAGTAATTTCTTCTGATAATGTGAAAGCTTGTAGATCGATGGTTTCACTGTCAATTTCTGCTAAAAATGTCTGGAAAAGATCATTTTCAGCACTTAATACTTCAGCCCTTTGCTTTATTATAGCTAGGTCAGTAATGGGGTATTTTGGGTTTGTTTTGATAGATTAAAGATAAGTCAATAATTGTTTATCCACATATTTAGGGTAATTGGTGAAAAGTAAAATTGGGGTAACCAACATGCTCGTTAGATTTGCAGACTAACCAGGGTAATTTATGCCCTAAAGTATTGATAATTATGGCTGAATCAAAGATTTCATCTGAATATAATGAAGAGTCCATTCGGTCTTTGGACTGGAAAGAACACATTCGTTTAAGACCAGGTATGTACATAGGTAAATTAGGAGATGGATCTGCTCCTGATGATGGCATTTATGTTTTAATGAAGGAAGTCATTGACAATTGTATTGACGAACATACAATGGGCTATGGAAAACAAATTGAAATAAAAATTGAAGGTAAATCTGTGTCTGTTCGAGATTATGGCCGAGGTATTCCTTTAGGAAAAATTGTAGATGTCGTAAGTAAAATTAATACGGGTGCAAAATATGACAGTAAAGCCTTTCAAAAATCGGTGGGTTTAAATGGTGTAGGTACTAAAGCGGTCAATGCTTTAAGCGAAGATTTTTTAGTGACGGCATTTAGAGAAGGGAAGCAAAAATCGGCAAGCTTTAAAAAAGGTGTCTTGGTTCAAGAGACCAAAGAAACTAAAACTACAGAAGCTAATGGAACCTGGGTGGTATTTACGCCCGACTCCTCTATGTTCAAAAATTTCCACTATATCCATGAATATATCGATGGACAGTTATGGAATTATTGTTATTTAAATGCAGGTTTAACAATTGTATTTAATGATAAAAAATTTGTCAGTAAGAATGGTTTATTGGACTTATTAGAACGTAAAACAAATCCTGACGAACTTAGATATCCCATAATACATTTAAAAGGAGAGGATATTGAAGTAGCCATTTCGCATAATAATGATTATGGCGAAGATATTTTTTCATTTGTGAATGGACAATATACCACTCAAGGAGGCACACATCAACAATCCTTTAGAGAAGCTTACGTTAAAGTCATCAGAGATTTTTATAAAAAAGACTACGATGCATCTGATATAAGAACCAGTATTGTAGCAGCCATTTCAGTAAGAGTGCAAGAGCCTGTTTTTGAAAGTCAAACCAAAACGAAACTGGGTTCGCTTAATGTAGCAGAGGGGGGACCTAGTATGAAAAATTTTGTAACTGAATTTTTGGCTAAAGAATTAGATAATTTCTTACACAGAAATGCGTCCACTGCTGAGGCACTTAAAAAAAGAATTGAACAAAACGAACACGAAAGAAAAGAATTGGCAGGTATAAAAAAATTAGCTAATGAAAGGGCGAAGAAAGCAAATTTACATAACAAGAAATTAAGAGATTGTAGAGTTCATTTGAATGACGATTTACCAGCCAAGAACAAAGAAATGTTTATTTCATTACAACAAGGTAGTACTTTGTTTATAACTGAGGGAGATTCTGCAAGTGGAAGCATTACGAAATCTAGAAATATAGACACGCAGGCTGTATTTAGTTTAAGGGGTAAACCATTAAACTCGTTTGGTTTAACCAAAAAAGTAGTATACGAAAATGAAGAATTTAATTTATTGCAACATGCTTTAAATATTGAAGAAGGTTTGGAAGGTCTTAGATATAATCAAATTGTAATTGCCACTGATGCCGATGTAGATGGAATGCACATTCGTTTATTAATTATTACTTTTTTCTTACAATTTTTCCCAGACTTAGTGAAAAAAGGTCATGTTTATGTTTTAGAAACACCTTTGTTTAGAGTACGTAATAAGCAAAAAACTATTTATTGTTATAATGAAATTGAGAAACAAGCAGCCATCAAAGAATTAGGGGCTAAACCTGAAATTACAAGATTTAAAGGGCTTGGGGAAATTAGTCCTGATGAGTTTGGTAAATTTATAAATGCAGATATTAAATTAGATCCAGTTATTTTAGAACAAGGGGATCATATTCAACATTTGCTTGAGTATTATATGGGAAAAAATACACAGGAAAGACAGGATTTTATTATTAATAATTTAAAAGTTGAATTAGATAAAGCACATGATACACTTAGTATTTAATACTTCAGATATTGCAGCATTGGAAGCAGCGATAGAACTGGATGAAACACTTGCTGGTAAAATTATCGAAATCAAAGATGATTATGCTGT
>CAZWTV010000085.1:0-7192 GCA_964637225.1 uncultured Sediminibacterium sp. | reverse complement strand
CCCAATTCTTTTAAAACATCGTCGCTTTTATCCAGTTTTGGGTCTGCAAATATAATGGTTATTCCTTCACTTTTATCCAAAATGAAGTCATAAGCGCGGGCTGCAGCCATTTTTTGGACGGCATTGTACACCTTATCCTGAATGGGTTTGACCAATTTTTGTCTTTCTTTAAATAAATCCCCCTCATAACCAAAACGCTTTTTTTGTAAGTCTCTCAATTCTTTTTCTTTGACAAAAAGCTCATCCTCTCTCTTTTTTCTGAGATCTTCAGATAGCATAAACTGTTCTGCCTCATAGTTTTTATACATTTTATCTAGAATCATTTGCTTATCATCAATTTCTTTCTGCCATTGATCACCCAAGGCCTTCAACTTTTTATCAGCTTCTTTATACTCTGGAATTTTATCCAAAATATACTTGGTATTAATAACGGCATATTTGGTTTGCGCTTCTACAGAAAAGTAAGAGGCAAGTCCCATAAGTAATACCAATAAGTGTTTTCTATACTGCATAATCAATAATTTATAAATTGAAAAATACGATAACTATTTTTATTCTGGCTCAAAGCCTAACATAAAGGTAAATCTTCCGGCATCTTTTAATGCATTAGTAGCATTGAGTCTATCTATACCAATACCATAATCAAACCCTAATAATCCAAACATTGGAAGATAGAAGCGCATACCAATACCTACTGAACGACGCAAATTAAAGGGATTATATTCTTTCATGCTATACCAACCATTAGCAGCTTCAAAAAATCCTAACGCATAAATGGTACTACTTGCTGCCAAACTTAATGGATAACGAACTTCTACTGCATATTTGTTAAATATAGTAAAATGTTGTCTTGAAGTTTGTTGATCTGGGTTTACTTTAGGATTAGAACTTTCATATACTGGATAACCTCTATGTGCTATAATATCATATCCTAATAATGCAAATTGATTACTTAATCCCGCATCCCCCACTTGGAATCGCTCGAAGGGTGAAACTGGTAAGTCGCTATTATAGGCCCCTAAGAAACCATATTTAGCGGCAAATCTTAATACAAATTGTTTATTATGTTCAGCACCAGCTGGCTTACCTAATGGCACGAACCATTCACCATTAAATCTCCATTTATGATATTCTAATAGTTCAAAAGGATTTGCTGCACTATTTACATTAGGTGTAATTAAAGAATAAGGCGGTGTTAATTGTGCACTCATTAAAAAAGTAGAGCCAGTTCTTGGAAACAAGGGTTGGTCTACAGAAGTTCTTTGTAAGGCAATTCTAAAATTGATATTATTAACAACACCATTATTAAAATTGGGGAGATTATAAGGATCAATGGCATAATCTTTCAAAGTATATCTAGTGTAGTTCAAACCCATACTCAATGAAAAATAATCATCTGGCCAAGCCAACTGTCTACCAAAAGATACGGTGGCACCGGTAGTGGAAATATATCTTGAATCGGCAGCATTAGGATCATACATTCCTGTGAGCAAATTATATGTTTGCCCATATTTTGTATTGTACACACTCAAGGTTAAAGTATTTCTTTTAATACCGCCAAACCAAGGTTCTGTGAATGAAAAATTAGTAGACCTAAATGCTTTACCGTTACTTTGAACCCTTACACTTAATTTTTGGCCGTCTCCCATGGGAAGTGGATCCCAAGCCGATTTTTTAAATAAATTCTTGGAACTAAAATTATTAAAAGTAACACCCAAAGTTCCGGTAAGTCCAATGTACCCTCCCCATCCTGCACTCAATTCTAACTGATCACTCGATTTTTCTTCCACACCATAATTGATGTCTACAGTTCCATCTTCAGGATTAGGGACTGGATCAATTTTTATTTTCTCTTGATCAAAGAAATTTAATTGCGCAATTTCACGTTGAGAACGAATTAATAAATTACGACTGAATTTATCACCAGGTATAGTTCTAATTTCACGACGAATAACAAAATCTTTTGTTTTTTCATTACCTGCAATGCGAACAGTTTTGATGGTTGCTTGCGGACCTTCCACCACGCGTATTTCAAAATCAATGGTATCATTGTAAACAGCGGTCTCCACTGGATCTACTCTAAAAAACAAATAACCGTCGTCTTGATATAAAGAACTCACATCTCCCCCTTCAGCGGTTGGAGTTTTACCTAGTTTATTAAATAAAATTTCTCTATTGTAAATTTCTCCTTTCTTAATATTTAAAATCACAGATAAAATGGAATCGGAATACTTAGTATTTCCTCTCCAATTAATATTTCCAAAATAATATTTATGCCCTTCTTTTAATTGTACATCAATATTCAAATTACCCCCTGCATTGTGATACACAGTATCTTTTTCAATCACTGCATCTCTAAAACCGAGAGAGTTATAATAATTCAATAAATTTTCCTTACTCTCTTCATATTTTTTTTCATTAAACTTAGCGGAAGAAAGAGAAAGTCTTATGTAGGGATTTAATATTTTTCTAGTTTTAGTAAAAGTTAAAAAACCCTTTTCCGACATATATTGTTCGAAAGTATAAGGGCTTGTTTTAACAATAATAGGTTTATCATTAATAGGAAATAAAGTGAGTCTTGGTTTTTCGTGAATTTCTTTCAAACTTTTTTTAAGCTTAGTTTCTTCAACTTTATTACCTCCAAAATTGATATTGTTAATTCTTACCTTAGGTCCTTTAACAATAACAAAATCTAATAGTAAATTATTTTTTCTTGTAACGTCTTTGCGTTCTTTAATACTTACTTTAATATCTTGAAACCCTTTTTCAGCATAATATTTTTTAATGCCTTCAATGGCAGTAATTTTCATATTATCTGTGATCACTCTGTTGGGTGTTAACCCTGTTTTGCCAGACAATTCATCAATATCAGATTTTCTCACACCCAAAAAACTAAACTTTGATAGGCGAGGTCTTTCTGTAACATTAATCTCTACATCAATTTCTTTTCCCACTAAATCTGTTAAATAGATACTTACGTCACTAAAATAATTTTGATCCATCAATTTATGTATCGACTTGGCAAAATTATCTCCACCTGGAATGGTGACTTCATCCCCCATATTCAGAGTAGAAAGTGAAAGCAATAAGTTCTCATCAAAATTTTCATTACCTACCACTTTAATGTTTCTAATTTTATACTTGGAGGGCGTTTTTTGATTGAAAATATTAATAAGCTTCACATTAATTTGAGACACAGAATCTTTAAGGGGGGCATCCTGAGCATACAAAGTCGAATTCAATAAAAGAACTGATATTGACCCTATCAAAAAGAGAAGAAATTTATGCATCTGCTTAGCGGCTAAACATTTAGGATTTTAAAAGTGTCGCAAATTACTCGTAATAATTGAAAGTCTTTGTTAAAAGTAGAAATAAACATATTATTTTTTTTCTTCATTCGATTTGATTTGTCCACTGGTTTTGCCAAATCTTCGCTCTCTAGATTGGAATTCTAGGATAGCTTTTATTAAATCCTCCTTCCTGAAATCGGGCCATCTTATCTCGGTAAAATATAATTCCGAATAAGCAAGTTGATACAATAAAAAATTACTTATACGGAATTCACCACTCGTACGTATCATTAACTCAGGATCAGGAAAGTCTTTGGTAGCAAGGGATTCAGACAAAGTAGTTTCAGTAATTTGATCCACATTTATGATACCCTGTTTCACTTTGGAAGCTATGTTTTTAGTGGCTTCCACCAATTCCCACCTACTACTATAACTTAGTGCCACAATAAGGGTTAATCCTGTATTTTGGGCCGTTTGAGCAGTGGCATTATCCAAAGCCTGCTTGGCATGGGCTGGCAGTAAGTGTAAGTTGCCAATAAATCGAAGTTTAATATTGTTTTTATGTAAATCGGGCACTTCTTTGGCAATAGTATCTACAAATAAGGTCATTAAACCTGTGACTTCCTCCTCGGGTCTATCCCAATTCTCTGTGCTAAATGCATAAAGGGTAAGATATTGAATACCAATTTCAGTAGCTGCTTCTACTACTTTTCTTACACTTATAACTCCTTGATAATGACCAAATAAGCGATCCTGGCCTTGTTCTTGTGCCCATCTGCCATTGCCATCCATAATGATGGCTATATGTTGAGGCAGCTTGCTAAGATCCAGGTTTTCCATGGTGCGAAAATATGAAAATAACTAGCTTATTTACGTTTAAAAAAACCAAATAAAGATCTATTGGAGACTTTTTTGACTGAATTAGACTCTTTACTCATAAGACTGCCTTTTTTAGCTTTTGGCCTAGGGTCGGGACCATAAATTTTTAATAAATTATAGGTAAGTCCCAATTTAACAGAAAAGAATTGATCTCTACCTGATGTACTAGCTTGGTAAGTAATATTATCTTGAGGATTAGTATAGGTAGTATTGTCTGCGAAATGATCCAATAAATCGGTACTAGTAAATCTATAAGTACATTCTCCAAAAAGATTAAAAGAGCCCACAAAATTATATTTAAATCCCAAATTAATGGGTGCTGTAATGATTCTTGGAAGGATTTTATTGGGAGCGTTAGTAGTATCTTTTAAAGCAGACATGTATCCTAGTCCAAATCCTAAATAAGGTGTGAAGCGAAAATTTTTATTGCCATTAATAAATCTTAAAAAATATAATTCTGCCATCAAACTTAAATCTTGGTAAGTAGATTTAAAAAATAAACCTCGTTGATGAACGTATAAATTTTCAGTTTTAGGAGTAAGTGAATCAAGAGCCCCTAATGGAACCATTTCATAATTTAATCTTAGACCTATGTAATCGTTCAATTGTTTTTTATAAAAGCCACCATAGTTCAATGCAATAAATTGAAGAGTGGGTGCAATATCTCCATTGTAAGAAGCTACACCAGCAAAAACACCTAACTCACCTTTATTTTCTATAAATTGAACATATTGTGCACGTACCTGAGTACACATGAGTAAAAGAAAAAATAAAAAAATACATCCTTTGCGCATCAGTTAGTTTCTTTTATCCAAGCCCCATGTGAGCTTTGTTCTTAAAGTAGTCAAATAGCTATTCTCATTGAGTCTTATGAAATTCACACAAAAAGATTCACGTTTAATTGCCAACTGAATATTTTTAGGTACAATTTCTTTTCTTGCATCTAATGCACAAATTAATTCTTCAGTTCTCCCTTCCATTTCAAATGAAATAACAGAACTATCTGGTACTACTATTGAACGTACGTTTAAATTATGTGGCGCAACGGGTGTAATAACAAAACTTGCAGAGTCGGGAAAAAGAATAGGACCATTACAACTCATATTATACCCGGTAGAGCCAGTGGGAGTAGATACAATAATACCATCTGCCCAATAAGAATTTAAGAACTCACCATTTAAATACGTATGAATTTTTATCATAGGAGAAGTGTCTCTTTTATGAATTGAAAACTCATTTAATGCAAAAGGTGAAGTTCCAAAAATACTAGGGTTAGCATCTAAATGTAGCAGTGTTCTTTTTTCAATTACATAAGTTCGATTTACTAAAGCTTCAACCATAATGTTTAATTCATCTTTGGATATGGTAGCTAAAAATCCTAGTCTTCCATAATTGATTCCCAAAATAGGAATTTGAGAATCTCCCACAATGGTGACAGCATCCAAAACGGTACCATCTCCTCCAACACTAATTAAACAGTCGATACTATTATGAAGTGAAGAGAAAGAACTAAAAGCAATCAAAGGTTCTTTACCTGGACCTACCTGTAAATTAAATTTCTGTATTAATTCCTGGTACACATAAATGGTAACATCATACTTATTCAAAGCATCTAATAAAGCTTGCAATGATTGTTGCTGATCAAGATCAACTCCTCTACTATAGATTGCTAATTTCATCCACTAAGTTTAAAAATTAAAAGCTCCATGCAAATATAAACCTTTGTTGCCAAGCTGATTCAAGCTATAATCAATTTTTAATACAAAATCATATATACTAATGATATCCATACCTATACCTGCTGTTCTTATGAGTGTATTAGATAGTCGATTCCCATTTACTGGCCTCTCACTATAGACATATCCAAGTTGAGTGAAAGCTTTTATCCAAAATTGGTATTTTATATATGGTAGTCTATTACGCAGAATAATATTTTTAATATTTATTGTTCCCAATGAATGCTGAAAGGAAGTCTTAAAAATACTAGCTGCATTTCCATCCACTACATAATATTCTAGCCCATTCATTTGTAAATTACCATAACCTAATAATTTATTATCGGTATAATTTTGATTGGGTAAAAATTTGAGTAATGAGTTTGATTCCAATAAAAAGAAATTATTTTTTGAAATAGATCTTGCCCAAATTTTTCTAAGTTGTATAGAAGTTAAATTACTATTTTTTGAAAAACGCTGATACCATGTCACATCGGTAGACGTTCCTTGAGTAGGATAAGCATTATAATCGAAATGAATTTTTGTGTAAGAAAAAGAGGCATCTACATAAGAAAATGTTTTTTGAAGGCTTGGCAGATAGGCTGCATTAAATAAAAAAGCTGAATCACTAATTTCATTTTTACCTAAGCCCCATTGTACACTATATCTTTCATATAAGTTAGGTCGATACAATAAACTGGCATTTGCCCTATACCCTTTTTGAATTATATCTTGTGTTTTATAAAATACTTGTTTATCTAATTGTGTAGCAATATTAATTTCTTTTTGTGTAAAATTTTGCCAACCTAAGGAAAGGCCATAACGCAATTTTTTATCTATAAAAGGAATTTGATACCTTAATACAGATTGATGGGTGTACCCCGTAATATAAGCTAGCGTAAGTTTATCGTTATTGCCTGATACATTTGCTTGTCTTAGGTTAATACCATAGTTCACCCTGTCTAAACTTCTATTTTGTTCATTCCACCATTGATTAAAATTACGATCTACCCATCTAAAATAAGGAATAGGAAATAGGTACCATCTTTCAGTCACTTTAATGAGAATATGTACCTCTGTACTATCTATATATTCTGTTTGCACCTTAACTTGTTCAAATAAAGCCGTATTAAATAATTGTTGTTCTGCAGCTAAATTTAAAATTGCCAAGGAGTCTTTGGCTATAAAATCGCCTTCATGATAAGATAGTTCTCTTAATATAATATAAGATTTTGTTTTTTTGTTTCCTTCAATTTGAATAGAGCTAATTTTTATTTGTGCCGAAACCAAATTGGATAAAAAGAAAAA
>CAZWTV010000084.1:0-7351 GCA_964637225.1 uncultured Sediminibacterium sp. | reverse complement strand
TTTATTTTATATAAATTTCTAGTTTATGTCAACCTTCCAAACTTTGTTTACCAAAATGGAAGATCATACTTTGATCATTACCATTAATCGCCCTGACAAATTAAACGCATTAAATCAACAAGTAATGAAAGACTTGGATGCAGTCATGGATAGAGTTTATAAATTTCCCGAAATAAAAAGTGTAGTCATTACAGGTGCAGGATTAAAAAGTTTTGTGGCGGGTGCCGATGTAAAAGAGTTTGAATCGTTGAGCCAAGAAAGTGCCAAAGCACTTGCCAAAAAAGGGCAGGATGTTTTTTTCAAAATCGAGCATTCTCCAAAACCTGTAATTGCTTGTGTGAATGGATTCGCTTTAGGAGGAGGCTGTGAATTAGCCATGGCATGTCATTTTATTATTGCATCAGAAAGTGCCGTATTCGGACAACCCGAAGTTAACTTAGGAATTATGGTAGGTTATGGTGGCTCACAAAGACTTACTCAAAGAGTAGGCAAAGGTAGGGCTATGGAATTAGTCATCACTGGTAAAACTATCAATGCCACTCAAGCGATGAATTATGGACTGGTTAATTATGTTGTGCCACAAACTGAATTATTAGATAAAGCTTTCTCTATATTAAGAGTCGTTCATGAAAAAGCACCCAAGTCGGTAGCCAACTCTATCAAAGCCGTAAATGCCACCTGGAATGAAAGTGAAAATGGGTACGATGTAGAAGCTCAATTATTTGGGGAATGTTTTACGACCCATGATGCCAAAGAAGGAATAAGCGCTTTTGTAGAGAAAAGAAAGCCTGAATTCAAAGGGAATTAATGTGCCCTTTCTTACCTTTGCACTACCAAATTTTAAAGTATGGAATACAGAATTGAGAAAGATACTATGGGTGAGGTTAAAGTACCCTCTCATGTTTATTGGGGTGCTCAAACGCAAAGAAGTATAGACAATTTTAAAATAGCTCAGGACATTAATAAAATGCCCAAAGAGATTATAAAAGCTTTTGCCTATTTAAAGAAAGCAGCAGCACTTACTAATTTTGACGCAGGTGTCCTATCTCAAGAAAAAGCAGATTTAATTGGACAAGTTTGTGATGAAATTATTGCAGGCAAATTAGATGATCAATTTCCATTAGTGGTTTGGCAAACTGGTAGTGGCACTCAAAGCAATATGAACTTAAATGAAGTGATTGCCTATCGTGCCCATGTTTTAAAAGGAGGTAGCTTAACCGACAAGGAAAAATTCTTACACCCCAACGATGATGTGAACAAATCACAATCTTCTAATGATACTTTTCCTACTGCCATGCATATTGCAGCTTATAAAATTTTAAAAGAAACTACCCTACCTGGTATTACTACTTTAAAAAATACTTTGGAAGCCAAGAGCAAGCAATACATGCACATTGTTAAAATTGGTCGAACTCATTTTATGGATGCCACACCATTAACATTGGGACAAGAAATTAGTGGTTATGTAAGTCAATTAAATCATGGTTTAAAAGCAATTCATAACACGCTTGCTCATTTAAGTGAATTAGCTTTAGGAGGAACCGCTGTCGGAACTGGCATAAACACCCCTAAGGGCTATAGTGAAAATGTCGCCAAACATATTGCATCTTTAACAGGACTTCCTTTTATAACTGCTGAAAATAAATTTGAAGCATTAGCCGCACATGATGCTATTGTAGAAGCACATGGAGCTTTGAAAACAGTTGCTGTGAGTTTAATGAAAATTGCCAACGATGTTCGTATGTTATCTTCTGGTCCTCGCAGTGGAATTGGTGAAATTTTTATTCCCGATAATGAACCTGGTTCTTCTATCATGCCAGGCAAAGTGAATCCCACACAAAGCGAAGCGCTAACCATGATTGCTGCTCAAGTATTGGGTAATGATGTAGCTATTAATATTGGTGGCTCCATGGGACATTTTGAATTAAATGTTTTCAAACCAGTCATGATTTATAATTTCATACACAGTGCGCGTCTTATTGGAGATGGCTGCTTAAGTTTTAATGAAAAATGTGCAGAAGGTATTGCACCTATTGAAGCTAATATTAATAAGCATGTAAATAACAGTTTAATGTTAGTAACCGCACTCAATACCAAAATTGGTTACTACAAAGCTGCTGAAATAGCACAAAAAGCACATAAAGAAGGCACCACTTTAAAAGAAATGGCTGTTAAATTAGGTTATGTTACTGCTGAAGAGTTTGATGCATGGGTGATTCCTAAAGATATGGTTGGTTTGTAGATGAAGATGCTATGTAATAGCATATCCCAGTTCCTCGCTTTCAAGCAAATATAAAAGAGCATTAGAATACTCTTTCGCCATTCAAGTAGGTCTTCAATACTTTAACTTGTAAAATACTATCGGTAGGTACTTTCATTAAGTCTTTATCTAAAATAATAAAGTCTGCTTTTTTACCCACTTCAATACTACCCACTTGCTTCTCCATTCTATTTGCTTTTGCAGCCCAAATGGTCATGCCACGAATAGTTTGTTCACGTGTTAAAGCATTCTGCATTTGAAAGCCACCAGCAGGAAACCCTTTGGCATCTTGTCTTACAACTGCTGCTAAAAAAGTTTTAAATGGATTAATTTCCTCTACAGGAAAATCGGTACCCAAGGGTAACCAATTATTTTGCTCCCATAATTGCTTAAAAGCATATCCCCCTTTTAATCTTTCTTCTCCCAATCTCTCTACAGCCCAATACATGTCACTTGTCGCATGTGTAGGTTGTACCGATGGTACAATATTATAATCTCCAAAATAATGAAAGTCTGCAGCATTGATAATTTGAGCATGTTCAATTCTCCATCTTTTGTCGTTTTTACCTTTTAAATATTTGGCATATACTTTTAAAATAGTTCTATTAGCACTATCTCCAATGGCGTGGGTACACATTTGAAAATCGGTACCTATTAATTTTGCAGCAACACTATCAAAATGAGCAGGACTACTTAATAAAAAACCCGACCAACCTGCTTTATCAGAATAAGCATGTAATAAACAAGCGCCTCGAGAACCCAATGCCCCATCTCCATACACTTTAATTCCTTTTACTACCAATCTATCAGTAACATATCCTCCCTTCATAAAATAATCGGAGGTATAAGAGTTGGGCTTATCGCTTAACATGACATACAATCGCATTTTTAAAACATTTGCTTTTTGTAAATCATCTATTCTATCTACCTCTTCAGGACTCAAGCCACAATCGGTGATAGTTGTCAATCCAGTGGCGAAACAATTTTGCTGTGCACTAGTTAACCAATCTTTGTAATCTTGCGCAGTGGCATTAGGAATTTTTTTCTCTACAACACCCACCGCATTATCTATTAATAAACCAGTTAATTTTCCATTTTGCATCGTAAACTGACCACCCTCAATAGTTTGTCCTGGTTGAACCCCTGCTAATGCGAGCGCAAAATTGTTTGCAATACTTGCATGACCATCCACCCTTTCTAAAATAACGGGTCTATCTGGAAACAAATTATTCAATGCCTCATTGGTAGGAAATTGCTTGCCAGCAAAACGGTTCTGATCCCAACCTCTACCTCTTATCCAACCTTTACCTGGATGTTTAGTTGCAAAAGTTTTTACTCTTTCAATTGCCTGCTCCCAACTAGGCACAAACATTAAATCTACACTATGTAATGATTGTCCATACCCTAAAAAATGTGCGTGTGCATCTATAAAGCCAGGGTAAATGATAGCCCCTTGCGCATTTACCATTGAATCAGATTGATATTCCTTTAAAATATCATCATTGTTTCCCACTGCTACAATTTTACCATCTTGCACTGCCATGGCTTCTGCTGTATTAAATGAAGGGTCCACCGTATAAATTTGAGCATGGTGTACAATTAAATCTACTCTTTGATGAATACAAGAACTGCACATTAAAACTATAGCAAGGAATAGTACATTACGCATGTTATAAAAATTTTAGAAAATAAAAATAATTAAAAAAAGCAAGAAAGAATATTGTTCAAGACTTAGTTTAATAATTCACATGGCTTCAATCCAGTATGCTTTTTAAAGGCGGCAGAAAAATGTGAAATAGAGGAATATCCCAACAAAGCAGACACATCGGTAACACTTAATGATTTTTCATATAACAAATACTTAGCATGCTCCATTCTTTGTTGTTGATAAAAATCAAATATGGTTGTGCCATACACTTCTTTAAATCCCTTTTTCAAGTAACACTCATTCATAGCCACTTTACGACTTAGTTCCTTTATCGTAATAGGGTCTCCGATATGTTGTAATAAATATTCACGAGCTTGATAAATACTTTGCTTACCTCTTTCATCCGCTAAAAACTTACAAGTAAAGACTACCTGTTTCTCTTCAACAATATTTTCTAAGCTGTACACCAGTAACTCATGAATTTTTGCGTTCACAAAAATATTTTCTAAAGATCCGCTGTAACTGTGATTCAATAAGGAATCCAAAATAGGTCGCATCTTAATACTAAGTGGAAATATTTTAGAAAAATTTTCATTGTGTTTAAAAGCTAAAAGCTCATCTTTTTTATTATTGGTTTTTACATGGTGCACAAACTGATGTAAAAAAGTGGCTGTAAAGTGAAAAGAAAAAACATCAATGGTACGCATTGGACCCTCACATTCTGCAGTGGGCAATTGTGTACAACCCCCACATACTTTGTTTTCACAGTATCTATTGCCAGAAATACAAAACCTTAACTCTAAAAAATTTTCCTTTGGTTTTTGAGCATTGTAATGATAAACAAACATCCCAGTATCTTCAGCTCCCCAAGTTTCTTGAGAAAGGTATCTTCTTATCTTGTACTGGGTCGACCCTGGAATTCGTTGCTCTTTGCTATATAGCAATGGCATTCCAGTCATTTCTGGGGTCGTATTTACCATTTTTAAGATCTCTTGTACAGCTGACATAGATGCAAAATTAACACTTAAAGTCTAAAGCGTCTATTTAGACTGAAAATCTGACCTAAAAATGACAAAAAAATGAACTTTTTTGAGGCTAAAAACTATTCACAAAATATCTAAAATGGGGATAACTAAATGGGGCCTAAAAAAGCCTTTAAACCCTTAATTATCTTAAGTTTGTATGCATTTGGGAACCGCCCAAAACAAACCAATTTTAATATCATTTCAACACAAATTATGTCTGAAAATTTACAGTCAAACGAGGCTTCAGAAAATAAGAATTATGGTGCCGATAGTATCCAGGTTTTAGAGGGATTAGAAGCGGTGAGAAAAAGACCCGCCATGTACATTGGCGATGTTGGTTCAAAAGGTCTTCACCATTTAGTTTATGAGGTGGTAGATAACTCCATTGATGAGGCACTAGCTGGCTATTGCTCTCATATAGAAGTGTCTATTCATGAAGACAATTCTATTAGCGTTCAAGATAATGGAAGAGGTATACCTACTGCTATGCATACCAAAGAAAAAAAATCGGCATTGGAAGTAGTAATGACAGTTTTACATGCTGGAGGTAAATTTGATAAAAATACTTATAAAGTATCTGGTGGATTACACGGCGTAGGTGTAAGTTGTGTGAATGCATTGAGTAAAAAATTAATTGTAACAGTTGAAAGAGAAGGAAAGATATTTGAACAAGAATATGAAATTGGCGTTCCCAAATATGCTGTAAGAGAAGCCGGCACTAGCAATAAAACGGGCACTCGTGTTCACTTCTGGCCTGATGTAACTATTTTTCAAGAGTCGGTGTATAAAAGAGAAATTCTAGAAAGTCGTTTACGTGAGCTATCTTATTTGAACAAAAAAATTAGTATCACCATAAATGATTTAAGGGAGAAAGATGAAAATGGAAATTTTTATTCAAAGAATTTTTATAGTGAAGGAGGTATTGTAGAGTTTGTTCAAATGCTTGATAAAAGTGGCAATAGAAATCCCATTATAGCTCAGCCATTATATGTAGAGGGATTAGATGAAACTTCTAATGTAATGGTTGAAGTGGCTTTAACCTATAATGACGATTTTAAAGAAAATATTTTCTCCTACGTTAACAATATCAATACTATTGAAGGGGGTACCCATGTAACTGGATTTAGAACAGCACTCACGCGCGTTTTTAAAAGCTATGGAGATAAAGAAGGTTTATTTGAAAAAGCAAAAGTGACCGTAGAGGGAGATGATTTTAGAGAAGGATTAAGTGCCATTATTTCAGTAAAAGTACCTGAACCACAGTTCGAAGGTCAAACAAAAACTAAATTAGGCAATAGCGAAGTAAGCGGAGTGGTACAAACTACCGTCTCTCGAGTACTTGAGGCTTATTTAGAAGAAAACCCCAAGGAAGCAAAATTTGTAATTTCTAAAATTATTTTAGCTGCCCAAGCACGTGTTGCTGCAAAAAAAGCACGTGATATGGTACAACGTAAAAATGTACTTACCGGAGGAGGTTTACCTGGGAAACTCGCCGATTGCTCTGATAGAGATCCAGAAAAATGTGAATTATATCTTGTCGAGGGAGACTCAGCAGGTGGAACAGCCAAACAAGGTCGTGATAGAGGCTATCAAGCAATTTTACCGTTGAGAGGTAAAATTTTGAATGTAGAAAAAGCTATGGAACATAAGATTTATGAGAACGAAGAAATTAGAAATATGTTTACAGCATTAGGGGTTACTGTGGGAACACCAGAAGATCCTAAAGCTTTAAACTTAGCAAAGCTTCGTTATCACAAACTAATTATTATGACCGATGCAGATGTGGACGGATCACATATTGCCACGCTTATTCTAACATTCTTATTTAGATACATGACCGAGATGGTTCAAAATGGATATGTTTATATTGCGCAGCCGCCTTTATACTTGGTAAAAAAAGGAAAAGAACAAGAATATGCTTACAGTGAGGAGCAAAGAAAGGCATTAGTAACAAAATTAGGAGGAGGTAAAGAAGATACCGTTACTATCCAACGTTACAAAGGTTTGGGTGAAATGAATGCAGATCAACTATGGGAAACCACCATGGATCCTGCTCGTAGAACCCTAAAACAAGTAACTATTGAAAGTGCGGCCGAGGCTGATCGTATCTTTAGTATGCTTATGGGAGACGATGTAGCACCTAGGAGAGAATTCATTGAGTCACATGCCAAATATGCAAAAATAGACGCATAAAGCATTGATTTTCTACGTTTTTTGGCCTTTTTAACAAAAAATCAAGCCTTTACGTAAATGAATCCCAATAAATAACCTACTTTCAATTAGAAATATTCACTTTAAAATTAATACAAAATGGACACTTCAAAAATGATTAAAGCGTATTGCTTAAAAACCAAAGAAAAAAATGTACCCATGCACGATGCTGTCGTTACTAAAACCGCTAGAGGTGGTTATATGGCA
>CAZWTV010000083.1:0-7366 GCA_964637225.1 uncultured Sediminibacterium sp. | reverse complement strand
AAAATAAGACTCTAAAAACATATATTTGTATAGAAATTTTTATAATTGTTGTACAAAATACAAACACAAAATACATTAAAATGACACAATTTTTATTACAAGCCCCACCTCAAGGAGGAGGTACCTTCCAATTAGTTATGTTGGGTGGTATTATTTTAGTTTTCTGGTTTTTCATGATTCGTCCTCAAGCAAAAAAAGCAAAAGAACAAAAAAAGTTTATTGATGATATTCAAAAAGGAGATAAGGTGGTTACTATTGCAGGTATTCACGGAACTGTAAATAAAGTAAATGAAGACAATACCATACAACTAGAAGTGAGCCCAGGTGCTTACTTGAAAATTGAAAAATCTTCAATTAGCTTAGAATGGTCTAAAGCCAATCCAAAATAATAATCGTTGAATTGATCAAAAAAAGTCCGAAATTGGGTACACTAATCTCGGACTTTTTTATGCCTAAGATGATAGGACTTACAGGGGGAATTGGTGCTGGTAAAACAATGGTTGCTAAAATATTTGCACAATTGGGTGTACCTATTTTTAATGCCGACGAAACTGCCAAAGAACTTATGCAAAGCAGTCCTATTATCAAAGCCGCATTAATTCATCAGTTTGGTGAAAAAGTCTACGAGAATGGTATTTTACAAAAAGCTTATTTATCTTCCATTGTTTTTTCAGATGCACATCAATTAGCTTTATTAAATTCAATTGTACATCCCATTACCATTCAAGCTGCTTGGGACTGGGCAAATACCCAAACAGCAGCTTATGTTATTAAAGAGGCAGCCCTAATATTTGAATCTAATGCATCCGAAGGACTAGATTTTATCATTGGTGTAACTGCTCCTCCATCCTTAAGAATACAAAGAATAATTCAAAGAGATGGCTGTTCTCAGCAAGAAGCTGAAAAAAGAATGCAAAATCAAATTAAGGATACTATAAAAATGCGTTTATGTGATAAAGTAATTGTAAATGATGAAATACAATTATTGACACCCCAAGTTGTAGCAATACATGAATTTATATTGGCTTCTGTAGTTTAAAGCATGCTCTTTTGAGTCTACCTTCAAAATCAAAGGGCGTAGTAATTTTAGTGATATCTTTAATGTTTGTAGTCTGAATTTTTTCAGCATCTAATTTAAAATGTCTGAAATTGGTACTAAAATATAACAATCCACCTGGTTTTAATATTCTTAAGACATCATTAATTAACACAACATGATCTCTTTGAATATCTAAAATATCTTTCATTCTTTTACTATTGCTAAAAGTAGGAGGATCCATCATCACTAAATCATATTTCTCGGATCCCCCATTTTTTAAAAATTGTTTTACATCTGCATGAATAAATTGAAAATGAACTTTGTCATTCAATGCATTTAAAGTAAAATTTTCTTGGCTCCAAGCTAAATATGTTTTAGACAAATCTACAGAAGTGACCGATTTGGCTCCTGCTGCTGCAGCATATACAGAAAAAGAACCCGTGTAAGAAAATAAATTTAAAAACTCTTTATTTTGAGCATCTGTGGCAACTAATTGTCGGGTTATTCGATGATCTAAAAACAAACCTGAATCCAAGTAGTCGGTAAGATTTACTTTAAATTGTAGTCCGTTTTCTTTTACAATACAATTTTTAGATACTAAAGGGAATTGTTCTTTTTCGTATTGTTCATCTTTATGATCCATTTTTTTACGTACCCTTAAGTACATATTATCAACAGGAATAGATGTTACTAAGCTAATTCTTTTTTTAGTTTGAGCCAACCACTGTTCATGTGCATCATCACTTAGTAGGTGACGACGATTATATTCTGCTAAATAAATATTGTTTTCATAAATTTCAATACATACTGGAAATTCTGGTAAATCATGATCATATAAACGCCAGCAACTTATATTTTGACGTTTTGCTTGTTTTAATCGATGCTTATAATTCTTAAGCAATCTATTTTCAAACATTTGAAATTTCTCTGCAGTCATAGAATAATAGTCATAGAATCATCAATACAAAAAAGAAGCGTTATCATGGTAACGCTTCTAAAATTAATTTATTTATACTAAAACACTATTTTAATTTGGCTAATGCTTCTTTAATTCTTCCCCATGCCTTTTCAATATTAGGCATACTATTAGCAAAAGAGAAACGAACACAATTAGGTTCACCAAATGCATCCCCCATAACAGAAGATACATTGGCCTCATTTAGTATATACATGGTTAAATCGGGTGCATTCTTAATAGTAGTGCTTCCATCAGATTTACCATAATAAGCACTCACATCGGGAAAAACATAAAATGCACCTTGAGGAGCAAAACATTTGAATCCTGGTATAGTATTGACCAAGGCCAAAGTTTTTTCTCTTCGACGAGTAAATTCTTTAGTCATTTCTTGGGAGGGTTTTAAATCACCTACCAATGCGGTAACTGCAGCTTTTTGAGTTATACTAGAAGTGCCAGAAGTAAATTGTCCTTGAATTTTTTCCATTGCTTTTGCAATTTCAATATTGGAAGCTGTGTAACCTAATCTCCAACCTGTCATTGCAAATCCTTTACTGAGTCCATTAATTACTACAGTCTGATCTTTGATTTCATTGAATTGGGCAATACTTTCATGTTTACCAACAAAATTGATATATTCATATATTTCATCTGATAAAATTATAATGCCTGGATATTTTTTAAATAATTGTGCAAGGGCAGCTAATTCCTCTTTACTATATACCGCTCCTGAAGGGTTACAAGGTGAAGAGAACATAAAAACCTTAGTTCTTGAAGTAATAGCTGCTTCCACCTCTGCTGGACTTACTTTGAAACTATTTTCAACAGTAGTTCTTATTTCCACTACTTTACCCCTCGCAATTTTTACGAGCTCTGAATAGGTTACCCAATAGGGGGTAGGTATGATCACTTCATCACCTTCATCTACTAGAGCCAAAATTGCATTTGCTAAACTTTGTTTGGCACCCGTTGAAGTTATAATATTTTCTGGTTTGTAATCTAAATTATTATCTCGTTTTAATTTGCTACATACAGCTTCTCTTAAATCGGCAAACCCCGCCACAGGAGTATAATGACTCCAGTTGTCGTGAATTGCTTTTATTGCAGCTTCTTTAATATGTTGTGGTGTGTCAAAGTCAGGTTCTCCCAAACTTAAGTCTATAACATCTTTACCTTGAGCTCTCAACTCACGACCAAGTTTGGCCATCTTTAATGTTTCTGGTTCACTAAATCTGTTTAATAAGGAGGATAATTTCATGTTTACTAATTTGAAACACAAATTTCGTAAATTAATCGCAAACAGATGTAAGTTTTAGACTTTGAGTTTTCTCAAATTATTCCCTAACTGTGAATATCTATTTAGCGTCGCTTAGTAAAGTATCAAAATTAGGGAGGTAAGCTTTTTTTCGCTGTAGTTCGTAATTGTAAATAAGTTGACCTAAGTTTTTATAAAAAGGAAATCCTACTGAATCATAATCGTATTTACTATCATTTAAAATGCCATCGCTATTGCAATAGATTACCGCACTTAGCATGAACTCCACTTTATTTGTAGGATCTACGATATAAGCGATGTCTAATAAAAAGCCATAAGCATCACCTACTTTATTGAAAATTTTTAAGTGGGAAGGGAAGGGCCCTTTTTCAGATCCTGTATACAAAAATTTACAAAAGGATGGCCAATAATTGGCGGTATCATACGTAGGATATTGTGATTCAGTGGGTAGCGTATGCATCCAATGTAATAGAAACTTCCTATCTTCTTTACTAAGGTTGAATCTCTGAGAAACGGGCGTTTGATCATAAAATATAACAGATCTTAAGATATGTGTAAGATCGCTCAAATAAATTCTATTTTTTTCTGAGAAATTTAAAGGGCCTTGAATAAGTGAATCTTTACTATTCATATAACCATTTCCAATAAATGCATTATAGTAGGGAAGACTGTCTTTGTTGATTGTGGCGGGTTGATGATAAATTATTTTACCCTCATCATTATAAAAATTAATGGCTTGTGTGCTTCTATTTTCTTTGGCGGTTCTTCCTAACTCTAATCGGTTTCTTATATAAACATCTTTATACCCTTTGGCAGCCAATGCTTCGTGCATGGTGTGGGGGGTAACAAATTCAAATAAACGATTGGCGGCATTATTATCACTTACTAAAAAAATTTCTTTAATAGCTTGTTCAATATTTTGAGTTCCATTGATGGAATAAGGATTATTATATATAGTTTCTTGTCTATCCGCTACACTATCATATACCATCAATGTAGATTTATTAAGACCTTTAATTTTTAAATTATTAATTTTTTCTAGTGCTAAAAATGCAAGTGGCATTTTAACAGTTGAAGCTGGATAAAAATATTCTGAAGGATTTAAATGGTAAGTAAATTCTTTAAAATGGGGAATATTATTTTTATCTCTATCAATTTGAGTGTATAGAATTTGAAGTCGATATTGTTTAGGATTGTTTAAAATGGCACCAAATTGTGCTGGCTTTTCATGCATGAGTTTTTCTAATAAATGTGTATCTGTTTGCCCAAAACCAGAGGCCACCATACATAAAACAGCACTAATAATTCCTATAAATTTCATTATCAAATGTATCAAAACTAAACTATATTTATATCAGCTTATGGAAAAGTTTATTTCAGTTTTTGATATGTTTAAAATTGGTGTGGGACCCTCAAGTTCACATACCCTTGGACCTTGGCTAGCTGCCAAAAATTGTGTACAAAAAATGGATACCCTTTTTGGTCTAAATAAAGTAAGCTCTATTCAAGTCTTATTATATGGATCCTTAGCCAAAACGGGAAAGGGGCACGGAACAGACATGGCTGTTTTAATGGGTTTAATGGGGGAGGATCCTATCACAACCAATACCGATTTAATAGCATCTAAAATAGACGCTATTAGAAATAATAAAAAAATATTTATACAAAATAAAGTAAGTATAACTTTTGAAATTGATCGTGATATACAATTTTTAAAAGATCAATTACTAGCCCATCACCCCAATGGATTATCATTTATAGTGACTGTAGGGTCTGAAAAATTAACTTATACCTATTTTTCTATAGGGGGAGGATTTATTGAAGAACAACTTATCCAAAATGAACAAATTACTTATATGCCTATTTCCCAAAAAAATGCTATCAAAGATTGGGAGATTCCTTTTGATTTTAAAAATGCAGATGAGTTATTACACTGGTGTATTAAAACGGGTCTTCCTATTTGTGATATTGTAAAAGAAAATGAAAAAACCTTTAGAGAAGAAACTGATCTCTTTTCAACTTTAGAACAAATATGGCAAACTATGCTCGACTGTATCTACAAGGGCTGTCATACAGAGGGGAATCTTCCAGGTGGTTTATTGGTGCAAAGAAGGGCTTACGCTTTAAATAAAAAGTTATTAAATGGCGCTAGTTATACAAATAGAAAAGAGTGGCTGAATTCCATAAAAAATACAGGACAAAATTTTTCTACCATTGTAGATTGGGTAAGTTGTTTTGCATTAGCCGTAAATGAACAAAATGCTTCTTTTGGAAGAGTAGTCACTGCTCCCACTAATGGTGCTGCAGGAGTGGTTCCTGCTGTTTTATTGTATGCACTATTATTTTCTGATAAAATAAATGAACATGCTGTGTATCATTTTTTATTAACAGCTAGTGCTATTGGAATTCTATTTAAAAATGGAGCAACTATTTCAGCAGCCATGGGAGGTTGTCAAGCAGAAATTGGGGTTTCTTCTGCCATGGCAGCAGCAGCTCTTACAGAATTATTAGGTGGTAATCAAAAACAAACTATGATGGCTGCTGAAATCGCAATGGAGCATCATTTAGGACTTACATGTGATCCAGTAGGAGGCTTGGTGCAAATTCCATGTATTGAAAGAAACACGATGGGCGCTATTAAAGCAATTACTGCTGCTCAATTAGCATTACAAAGTAAACCCGACTTTGCCTTGGTTAGTTTAGATAAGGTTATTAATACAATGTGGAATACCGCATTAGATATGAGTATTAAATATAAAGAAACTGCCGAAGGGGGATTAGCGATGCAGATTCCAATAGGACTAGCAGAATGTTAATGTGATTCTAATTTATATTAAATTTCTTTTTTAGGCATTTCATTCAATGATTGAATAATCCTGTATCACATTATATAAGGTACCTCTTTCCACAGGTTTTCTATTTACTTGTTTAATTAATCGAACCAATTCTTCTGTGGTCATTGCAGGATTTTGTTCTTCACTACCTGCCATAGAATAAATTTTTGTAGTATCATCAATGGTTCCGTCAATATCATTCACTCCATAACTTAAAGTGAGTTGAGCTAATGTTCGACCTAACATAGGCCAGTAAGCTTTTATATGTGGGAAATTATCCAAGTATAAACGTGAGATGGCATACATTTTTAAATCACTGCTCATGGTTGACTCCGCAATGTGTTGCATATCATTATCTTTATTTCTAAATTTTAAGGGGATAAATGTATTAAAGCCTTTGGTTTCATCTTGTAATTGTCTTAACCTCTCCATATGATCAATTCTATGTATCGCTTTTTCAATATGCCCATATAGTAAAGTGGCATTACTATGCATGCCTAAATTATGTGCAGTTTTATGAATGTGTAACCAATCTTCAGCTGTAGCTTTATCGGCACAAATAATATTTCGTATTGCTGGATGAAAAATTTCTGCACCGCCACCTGGTAAAGAATCAAGTCCAGCTTCATGGGCTAGTTGCATTCCTTGCTCAACACTTAGTTTTGCTTTACGAAACATGTAATCTAGTTCTACGGGAGTGAATCCTTTAATATGTAATTCAGGACGATGAGCTTTAATGGCTCGAAGAAGGGTTAAGAAAAATTCAAGCGTTAATTTAGGGTGAACACCTCCAACAATATGAACCTCAGTTACTGGTTTACCATCATAAGATTTTACAATATCCATCATTTGATCGATAGTCAACTCCCAGCCATCTTCTTTATGTGCATATAATTTTGAGTAGGAACAGAATTTACAGGAGAATACACAGATATTGGTAGGCTCAATATGAAAATTTTTATTGAAATAAGTAGTATCACCGTGTAAGTATTCTCTTTTCCAATTTGCTAAGGCACCTACATAAGGAAGTGAAGCTTTTTCAAATAAATAAACGCCTTCATCAAAACCTATACGTTCGTGGTTAATTATTTTTTCCCCAATTTTTTGTAAGTGATTGTCTTTTTCTGCAGCAATGATTACTTCAATTTTACCCTTTGGCATGGTCCCCATTTTTAGACTGCAAAGCTAGTAATTATCCAATTAAAATGCCGGCAATACGCGCAGATAAATAAGAGGCTAGTGTGCCACATAAACAAGCTGTG
>CAZWTV010000082.1:0-7492 GCA_964637225.1 uncultured Sediminibacterium sp. | reverse complement strand
CGAACCGCGGACCCTCTGCTTGTAAGGCAGATGCTCTAAACCAACTGAGCTATGCCCCCTTTGAAGGGTGCAAAAATAAGAGGCAAATAGGAAATACCCAAAAAAAAGGGCATTTAATTTAATTGAACTGCAGGAAGTCTAGTAGATTGACTATCATATACAAAAAGCTCAACAATTTCATAGCTCCAATACTTACTTAAAGGTGATTTATCCAATAGTTGCTCAACTTCTTTTTTAGAATTTGCATTAATGGTAATCCATGAGTGTTGTACCTCCATACTTACTGCATAAGTATCAATAATACCTTTATTGAGTAGAAAATTAATATAGGTTCTATGAGGAGGAACTAATGACATAAAATCTTCATCCATTTCAAAGGATATTATTGCTTGATATTTTTTCATTGTATGCTATAAACTTTTACTAAGGTACATTAAGAATTGAAATAAAAAATCAATTTTTATGGAAGACTATAATACCCAATTCTTCCACCTGCTCCTGCTAAAAATACCGATTTTGTATTAGGTTGTTTACGAACTACATGGAAGCTTTCATTAGAAATTAATTTCCATTGCTTACCCCCATTTTCAGAAATATCAACTCCTGAAGTGCCACTACAAATTATTAGATCGTTGGTCACATAGGTTACTGAAGATCTATATCCATGTGGTAGTCCTATTGAATTATCAATAATCCAATGATGCTGATTGAATTGTAAGCCTACTGCATTCATCCAACGGCTAGTATCCACTGTAAAATCACCACCAACTATCATTAACTTGTCCTCTTGAGGTGATAAAGCAATACTATTGGCTCCTTTAGATTTTCCACCTTGAACCATTGGAATATCCATTGCTTCTCCGTTTATCCAAAGTCTACTTTTCAAACCTCCAGATACTAAAAAACTTTGAGGAGGTGTCAATTTACTAAGTTGTGTAATATTGGAGTTACTTGATGCGAAAAATGATTCACCTGGTACTAAAGGAGTAGAAAAATAATTTGAAGAAATTTCATTCCAATGCTCTCCTCGATCTTCGGTACTCAATAAAAAAATGGAATTACCCACTGGATCACCTACCACTAACCCATGGTATGCATCTTTAAAATGTATAGCATCTAAAAACATGAGTGAATCGGGGTTTTCATATACTTTATACCAGGTTTTACCTCCATCTTTTGTTTTTAAAATCAGAGCTGGTGAGGCTACTGCTACAATAATAGCTTCTTGATCATCCCAAGCATGAATAGATCTAAAATCTCTATTTTCATATCCCGTAACTTGCCACCATTCAAATGCTACACCTGCATTTATTGATTTTGCAATACTCCCTTTATTTCCACTTGCCCAAATAATACTTTGAGAAGGAACAGACAAGCCTCTTAAACTAACTCCTTTTTTTTGAGTGAGTATTTTTATGGAACTATTATCCGTATTTTGAGCAAAACTTATCAAACTACATAGAAAAAAAGAGGCAAGTAAAATTCTATTTTTCATATACCCTATTTTAATAAATTAAAGATACGATATGATACCATATTGGATGAGCAGAACACAATTAATGTTAGGAGACAAAGCAGTAGAAAATTTAATGAAAAAAAGTGTGCTCGTCATTGGACTGGGGGGTGTAGGTGGAATTTGCGCAGAAATGATTGTAAGAGCGGGCATAGGTAAAATGACTATTGTAGATAATGATATTGTGGACGCAAGTAATATTAATAGACAAATTCCTGCTTTACATTCGACTGTAAAAATGCCCAAAGCACAAGTATTGGCAACACGCTTATTAGATATTAATCCTTTACTTGATTTAGAGATAAAAGAGGTTTATATTAAAGAAGAAATTACATCTGCCTTATTAGAAGCAGCCCCATGGGATTATGTGGTAGATTGTATTGATACTTTATCCTCAAAAGTTTTTTTAATAAAAAAATGCTTTGACATGCAACTTCCCATAGTAAGCTCAATGGGTGCAGGTGGAAAATTAGATCCATCACAAATCAAAGTCACTGATATTTCTAATACCCATGAATGTAATTTAGCAAGATATGTAAGAAAGCGATTACATAGCTTAGGTATTAAAAATGGCGTAAAAGTTGTATTTAGTCCTGAGAAAGCCGACCCATCCCGAATCATTGAAACTGAAAAAGCTTTTCCCAAAAAGTCAATAATTGGTACCCTTAGTTATATGCCAGCTATTTTTGGCTGTACTGTAGCTAGTGTGGTTATAAGAGATTTATTGTCAAATGATTGATTTATAGTCTTGTTTTCTTTGCAATCAGTCTTATTTTTCTTTAAATTTGCAACCTATTAAAAAGGGTTCGGTAGCTCAGCTGGATAGAGCGTCATCCTTCTAAGATGAGGGCCATTGGTTCGAATCCAATCCGAATCACAAGCCTATCACTTTCGTGATAGGCTTTTTTTGTTAATTTCAGTACCAATTTTTACTTCCTAATTAGTTATACAAAAGAGTCATTGTGAAAGAATCAATTTTTTCTTACATTCATAAAAATTATCTGTATGAAAAAAATTGGTATCCTATGTACTGTATTTTTATTACTCTGTTTAAAGAGTACCCATTTACTTGCACAGAGTCATGACGCCCAACATAGAGTTGTTATTCAATTAAATACAGCCGATACTGCTGCATGGTCCTCCACCATAGGGAATATCAAAAATTTACAAAAAATTTGGCCAAATAATGTGGTTGTCGAAGTGGTAGTACATGGTAAAGCATTGGACTTGTTAGTAGCTACTAAAACACATTTAGCTAATGAAGTCATTGAGCTATCTAAAATAAATGTTCAATTTTCTGCTTGCGAAAATTCAATGCGTAAACATCATATTGAAAAAAGTGAATTACTAAATATTGCCAATACTGTTCCTTCAGGAGTAGCAGAAGTCATTTTAAAACAAGAAGCAGGTTGGTCTTATTTGAAAGCCGGCATTAATTAATTATTGACGTACTTTTTTACATGCGACAACAAAAATATTATTTTGTATTTATAACTATAGCAATAAGTTTTTGTTGCTTTTATTTTTTTAAAAGTATATATCCAACATCATTACAATTCAATCCTTCCTCCTCAAGCTCTCTTTTAAAAGATACTTCGGCATGGGTAGGAAGTTCTCATTATCAAATACCAGTTGCAACAGAAAAAGGTAAACTCATTTATTACGGTTATGAATTAATTGCTCATACCGCTTCCTATTTAGGGCCTAAAGGTAGTGTTCAACAATCCACCAATGGTATGAATTGTCAAAACTGTCATTTAGAAGCAGGTACAAAACCTTGGGGATTAAATTATGGGTCTGTATTTTCAACCTATCCAAAATTTAGAGAAAGGTCTGGCAGTGTGGAAAATATTTATAAAAGAGTGAATGACTGCATGGAAAGAAGTTTAAATGGTAAAGCATTGGATACTAATTCTAAAGAGATGAAAGCTATTTATGCTTATATTCAATGGCTAGGAAATGAAGTGCCTAAAGGTAAAAAAGTAAAAGGATCAGGCATAGAGATACTACCCTACTTACAAACAGCTGCCAATCCATTAGAAGGTAAAATGGCGTATATACAAAATTGTCAAAAATGCCATGGATCCAATGGTGAAGGTCAAGTTGATACTTCTGGTAAAATGTATTTATACCCACCATTATGGGGTGAACATAGTTTTAATGATGCAGCTGGTTTATATCAAATATCAAAAATGGCAGGATTTATAAAAAATAATATGCCCAATGGTATTAATTATCATTCTCCCACTATTAGTAATGAAGAGGCTTGGAATATTGCCGCATATATTAATGCGCAACCCAGACCAAGTAAAAATAAATCCCAAGATTATACTGTTTTATCTACCAAACCTATTGACTACCCCTTTGGTCCTTATACAGATTCATTCTCAGAAAAACAACATAAGTTTGGTCCTTTTGAACCCATCGTATTGGCAAAGAAAAAAAATTAATATACTTCAATTGAGTTAGATGCATTCAATTTACTTGAATGCATTTTATGAATATTAATTTTTATAATTTACTAAAATCTATTGTAGGATGCTTTCCATGTAGTTTTCTAGTAAGTATATCTCCAGCATCTATATTTTTTAAATGTTTAAATCCACCAGTATACATATAAAATAAATCTCCATGTACACCTGCTCCATAATCAAAACGCTGATGTATTTGTGGATGAGCTGTGGTGGTAAATTTTGCTTGATTTAATTCTATCCAATTCCCAAAAGGTGTAATGACCCATTGGTTACCATAAAATGCTTTAAAATAATCATTACCATTGTTTCCAAAATTTTCAACAAAAGCATATAAATTTCTAAAACCAGTTTTTGTATCCGTTTTATTTTGAGTCCATTCAGAAAGCAAATGCCAGGTATAATTATCTTCTGGTGTAGCAAAATATCCAACATAAGTGGCACTATCTCCTGCCATGGATTTAATACCTGTTAAAAATCGATATGTTTGATTTGCCTTCCAAGGATATACCAAATGACTATGTCCCCCCGACCCTTCATTACCAAATTGACCAGCATTCACCCCGCTACCCTTATTTTTTAAATTGACTGCATACAAAGAAGGTATTTCTTTAGGATTATCGGTTTTAAACAAACTCCAAATAGAAAATATAAATCTTCTTTCTTTTTCATTATTAATTTGAATACCTCCATATCCACTATGAAAACCATTCGTTTCGTAATAAGCATGAATTGAATTTTCAACTTCCTTAGGTACCAGTACTTCCGTATAAAACCATTTTACCACTGAATCTCCGGGCACTATATATCTTAAGTGAGTAGAGGCTGCACCTAAATAGTTACTTTTATTATATTTAATAATATTGGGCATCTCAGCATCAATTTGTAATGATAGAATTTCAGGATAGGTATTCATTTTATTAGACCCACTAATTTTAAAAAAATGATACCCAGGTTCACTTATGTAGAATTTTCCTATAGGAAGTGTAACATTTTCAGTATGAGCAAGTATATTTATTTTATTTTTTTTGCCAATTCCATCTAAACTTATATTGAAAACTGAATTGGAAGCAATTGGTAGAATTTGTAGCGATGCCTGAACAAAACCTTTTTGTTGAGCATAAAAATAGATTTCTAAAGCTTCTTGATTGTTTTGTAAAGTTTTTTGAACTATCTCTTCCTCATCCTCATTTAATGGAACTTTTTTTTTAGGAAGGTAATAAGCATTTCCTTTTATGGCAATATTAACATGAGCCGATTTCCATGTGTCGTGAAGTACTTTGATAAAATAGCCTCCTACCACACTTCTAGCCTGAAAACCTATTTGTTTTCCATTTAAAGTTTCATGCCAATCACTTAATGGAACTCTGGTGGGTGAATTGGTTAAATAATGATAAACTGGATTAATTAATTTCTCAAAATCGCTAGAGGAATTTGATAAAGTTGCTGTCCAAGTTATCCAATCAGATTTAGTATACGTTTTACGATTATCTAAAGGAAGTCCAAACTCATTTTGTTTGGTTAAATAATAGGCTATTTCTTTTTCATAAATTTTTTGATCAAATAAATGAAAATCAAATAATTTATCCCAAACCAAATTATATTTTTGACTCCAAGTATTTTTATCATTATATGTTAAAGCATAGTGGTCACCTGCCCTAGCTAATTCCTCCCATTGTATAGCCATCTGATTGGCTATTTGAACATATTTATTTGCTATATCTTTTTTACCCAATAATGCTGCCATCATTGCATATGCTCGAATTCCTATGATAGCTTTGATTGCTAAATTGGCATTACGAGCTAGATGACCTGCAAAATCATCGGTACATAATTGGTTCTTAGGATCAAGCCCTTCTTTTTCTAAAAATTGAACCCACTGTGTAAGGGTTTCCCAATGAGAAGCAGCATAGTTAGCATTACCTTCTGCTTTAACAATTGCTCCCGTAAGAATAATCATATTTCCAGATTCTTCTACAGGCATCCCTTCAGGATACGTTTGTCCATTAGCTAATGGATAAGTACCCAAATCGTGTGCTGCGTATGGTTGTTTATATAAACCACTTTTTTCGCTAAAATAAAATATACCATTTAGCATTCCTTTCATCAAGGATGGATTATAGTTTAAAAATAAAGGAGCACTAGGATAAGTAACATCCACCGTATTAATACTTCCATTACTAAAATTTTCTTTGGATAAAAATAATAGCTCCCCATTTTGTTTACTTTTCACTAAATTATGTGCAGCAACTGCTTGTCGAAAGGCTGTTATACATAATTTGGCATAATTCTCGCCGCCTGCAGACAAGGCGTCGTTAAATATTTGTTTATTGAATTTTTCACATTGAGTAATAATTTTTGAATATTGAGTAAAAGATAGTTGTAACATTTTATCCATATTCATATGGGGATCTAGTCTCCACCATGGATCTAGATTTTCTTTAAAATATTGAATAGATTTGATTTCATCATAAGCAAATAATAATAAATGATCTGTCTCTATTTCTGAAACTGTATCTGTATTAAAAAAAGTATTTAAAAATAAATTACGACCCCTTGTCTCTGAAAGTTTATTTGTATTATTAGTACTATTTATGAAATCTTGTTTTGCTTGACTATAAGATTGTAAGGTTTGTCTTGAATGTAATTTAGGAGAAGCTATATATGCATAACCCCAATCTATTCTTAAATCGTCTCCAGATTTTTTTAAAATGGGTTGCTCAATAGTACCAATTTTTAATATATTTAAATGGGAGGTAGAATAGGAATTTGCCAACATTTCTTCCATAGATTTATTGGAAGCTAATGTTGAACTGGCGCCCACATACATTTGAACTAAATGCTTTTTTCCATCTCTAGATTTTGTTTTCATAGAAATATAGGATACAGGACGTGAGAGTATATTAATATCTGTAATGAGTAAAGGTGAGGTAAATGTCACTTGCAAAGACACTTCCCCACATTCAAAATTATAGGTGGTTTGTGTAGCCGTCATATTTAAAGACAATTGATGTGCCTTTTTAATTACTGAAGTAGGGTCGTCTTGCTCTTCTTTACCTAAAAATTGATAGACTTCATTATCTACTTTAATGAAACCAATAATAGATTGATTAGATCCAGTCCAATGTTTTGTAGTAGACTCATTTAGCTGATCACTAAAAGACCAAATACTAAAATAAGGATTATGTGTAATTAAAGGATAAGCAGGTGCTTTCGATACTTGCGCCAACAAACTTATTTTCAAAAAATTCAATAAAATAATAAAAGGTACAATATACTTTTTCATAAATTAGAAAATAAAAAATCATAATTGCTCACTTTTCCATAGTTGCCCAACAAAAATGAATGAGCATCTTTGGTTATTTTGAGCATCTAAGCTTGACCCGTACTCGCAGCGTTACGGAACCTTCAAATAGTGGAATTGTTAGTTAGCCGGCTCAAGAGCCGCAAATGTAATTGGTAGCTAGCAAGGCTCATCACCTACTCCGCGCAGACCTCTAGCTGCGTT
>CAZWTV010000081.1:0-7756 GCA_964637225.1 uncultured Sediminibacterium sp. | reverse complement strand
CTTTGGTTTATTAAGTCCTGGAAGTTATATTATTCAAATTGAATCGGAAAAATTTATAGATGCGCTCAAATTTATAAAAGTCAATTAATACATTTTAAACTTATCAAAATAAATATAATACTGAAAAAATAAACCTTAATTATGTTACAACGAAATAGTTTTAAGATAGGTATTAGTCTACTATTACTATTGCTATCATTTTTTCATTTGAAGGCACAAAATAATAATGGTATTTTTTTTCAAGCTGTGGCTAGAGATAATTTCACCAACCCTGCAAAAGATAGAAAAATTTATTTATTAACTACAATTATACAATCTAATCCAAGTGGTATAAAGGTATTTGCAGAAGAACACCAAACTAATACCGATGCTATGGGGGTTTTTAGTATTAGCATTGGTAATGGAATAAGAGTTGGCGGTACCGCTACCAATATTTCCACTATAGATTGGTCAAAAGGTCCCTTTTATTTGAATTTAAAAGTAGCTATCACACCTATTGGAGGAAATAGTAATTGGGATTATACTAAAGAATGGATGGACATGGGAACAACAAGTTTTGGCGCAGTTCCCTATGCACTCTATTCTGCTAGTGCTGCAAAAGTAGATGATAAATTAAATATTACAGATACTACTGCTATGCTTAAATTGTATGCGAAAGCTGCCTCCTTACAAGCTTTAACTACCCAATTGGATTCAAAATTATCTACCAAAGACACTTTATCTATGTTAGCACCTTATGCTAAGTCAGCTTATACTATTGACTCTATTTTTTTAAAAACACAATTGGTTACCAAGTTATCTATCGCAGATAGTTCAAAATATATTACCCCCTATCAATTAGCGGGGTATAACTTTTCAAAAAATAGTAATAATATAGATACAACAAGTTTATCTAAGAGAATTAATTCGAAAGCAGATTCTGCAGATGTATTAAATAAGTTATCTATTGCAGATAGTTCAAAATATATCACACCTTATCAATTAGCAGGATATAACTTTTGAAAAAATAGTAATAATGTAGATACAACAAGTTTATCTAATAGAATTAATTTAAAAGCTAATATAAGTTATGTTGATGCACAGATATCAAATGTCACCATTTCAGATGCTGATGCCAATACAAAAGGTAAAATTCAATTGGCAGGCGATTTGACTGGAACGGCAGAAGCGCCAGTTATTGCAAATAATGCTATTAGTACAAATAAAATACTTAATAGTGCAATTACCAATGTAAAATTAGCCAATGGAATTGATGCAACTAAAATCTCAGGTGATATAGCTGGTAAAGCATCAAATGTTACTGGAAATATAGCTATTCAGAATGGTGGAACAGGTGCTGCTTCGGCTGCAAATGCTAGAATAAATTTGGGTTTGGTTATTGGGACTGATGTACAAGCGCTATTAAATTTTACAAGTCCTTTAATTCAAAATGGTACTACAATTAGTTTGAATCAGGCTTCCATTAGTGCAGATGGCTACTTATCATCTTCAGATTTTACAAGTTTTTCTAATAAAATTGATGCGAGTCAAAAAGCAGCTATTAATGGAATTGCCAGTTTAGGTAATGATGGTAAAATTCCATCCGTTCAAATACCTGCTATTTCTTTTCAAAGCGCTAGTGTAGTAAATAGCGAAACTGCTATGTTAGCTTTATCGGGATTAGTGGTTGGTAGTATTGCTATTCGTACAGATGTAAGTAAAAATTTTGTTTTAAGTGCAATACCAGCAAGTGTTTTATCTAATTGGATTGAATTAGCTACACCCAATTCTGTCACAAGTGTGAACGGATATGCTGGACCCAATGTTATTCTTACAACAAATGATGTTGCAGAGGGAACAAATAATAAATACTTTACTACTTCTAGAGCAAGAGCTATTTTAAATGTAAATAGCCCACTCAGCTACAATGCAAGTAGTGGCACTATTAGTCTTACTTCAGCATCTACAACAAGCAATGGATATTTGAGTGCTACAGATTTTAATATATTTACTAACAAGCAAAATGCATTAACTGCAGGAGTAGATTATATAGTTCCAAATTCAAGTATTAATGCAGCTTCCAAAACAAAAATTACTTATGATGCTAAAGGTTTGGTAATAGGAGGAGTTGATGCAACTACTGCAGATATAACACCTAGCACCAATAGGAATTATGTAACAGATATTCAAGCAGGTGTGTTATCGAATACTTCTGGAATTAATACTGGCGATCAAACTATAGTTTTATTGGGTGATGTGGTAGGAAGAGGAACAGGAACTTTTTCCACTACAGTGAATTCTATTGGAGGTGTTAGTTCTTCCACAATTTCAAATTTTGATACAAGAATTAGCTCTAATACTAATAGTATTACCATTAATACTGCCGATATTTTGTTAAAAGCCAATATTACCTCTCCCAATTTTAACGGTGTACCCACTGCTCCAACCGCTGCAGCAGGAACTAATACTACTCAAATTGCCACCACTGCATTTGTCACTGCATCTACTTTAGCAGCTGTGCCAGATGCCACTTCATCATTAAAAGGAAAAATAAAATTAGTGAACGATTTAGGTGGTACAGCAGATGCCCCTACAGTAAATAGTATTGGAGGTGTTAGTTCTTCCACAATTTCAAATTTTGATACAAGAATTAGTGCTGCCACTTCAAGTATTACAGCTAACACAGCATCTATTAATACATTAAATACCAGTATTGCTTCTAATACATCAAGTATTACTTCATTATTAAATAACTCAATTCCCTATACGGGCGCTACGGGTCAGGTGAATCTTGGAGCTTATGATTTGACTGTAAATGGTGTCACTATTGGCGCTGGAGCGGCAACTATTTCCAATACAAATAATATTGCTTTTGGATATAATGCACTTGCTAATAATACTACTGGTATGAATAATATGGCAAATGGATATAATGCCCTTGCTTTAAATTCTACAGGCTATTATAATACTGGTTTTGGAAGAAAAGCACTTTATAATAATACAATGGGCAATCATAATACAGCTATAGGAAATATGGCAAACGTAGGTTCAAATAATTTAGAAAACGCAACAGCTATTGGGGATAGTGCTATTGTTACAACAAGTAATACCATTCAATTAGGGAATATAAATGTGACGAATGTAAAAACTAGTGGTACCATAACAGCTGGTGCTGTGACTTATCCAATAACTCATGGAACTAATGGCCAGGTTTTAAGCACTACTGGTAGTGGTACATTAACCTGGACCACTACATCGGCACCCTCAGACGCATCTTTATCTGGAAAAGGAATTATACAATTAGCAGGAGATTTAGCTGGTACAGCAAGTTTGCCCTCAGTAAGTAGTGTAGGGGGTGTAAGCGCATCTAATATTGCTAATTATGATACAAGAATAATTTCAAATACAAATAGTATTACTACTTTAAATACTACTTTATCAGCAGCAACATCAAGTAATACAATAAGCACTATTGTTAAAAGAGATGTAAGTGGTAATTTTTCTGCAGGAACAATTTCTGCTAATATAATTGGTAATGTTACAGGTAATCTAACTGGAAATGCATCAACAGCTACCACTGCATCAACAGCTATTACTGCTGGAAATATTACCGCCACTTCAAATAATACATTAACTACCATCTCCACTTTAAGTGCTGTTGGAACTATTACTTCTGGAACCATTAGTATTACTACTGATATCAAGACAGCTGGTAAAATAATTGCGGGTGCTGTTACGTATCCGAGTACTCATAATTCAATTTCAGGACAAGTACTAAAAGTAGATGCTACAGGTACTGCGAGTTGGGCAAGTGGCGCTTCAGTAAATATTTTTACTGATGAACCTGTAAGTATCACAGCTGGACAAACCTCATTTACTCTTACAAATACTCCTATAAGTGGTAAAGTATGGATGTATATTAATGGAACAAGAATATCAAAAAACGCTTATTCGGTATCGGGGACAACAGTAACTTATATCCCTAGTAGTAATAATAGTTATGTTTTAGTGGTAGGAGATAGAATTCAATTTGATTATGTTTATTAATAATCATGAAAATCAAGTTTTATAAAATGAAATTAAAATTTGTACTACTTATTATAATATTAGTTTTGTTCTCTAATTCTATTCTTGCTCAAAATGTGTTAGATAGAATTGGCCTATCTAGTACCTCTGCTTCCGTTGCTTATTCATTACGTTTATTAAGTAATAGTTATACGGGACCATTAGTGAGAATTAAAGTAAATACTTCATTTTATGATGTTTATCCAGATGCCACCACAAAAAATTTTAGTGTAAATTCAAAAATATCTGCAGCTATTACCAATTATAATGATGCAGTAGTTGGCGCTAGTTCAAACGCCTTAAGTAGTATTATTACAAGTTCAACTAATGCTACAGTAGCTGTTTTGTATGATCAATCTGGCTATGGAATTCATGTTTATGCAAGTGCCGCCACTGCAAAAATTATTACACTTGGAAATATTATTACTATGAATGGGCAACCCACTATCACATTTGTAAGTAGTTCCAGTTTAGTATCTACATTAACTGTTAATTATTCTGCACAGACTGCAGCTACAATAAATGCAGTTGCTCAAAATTTAAATTCAACCAGCGATTATTCAGGTATTATTAGTACAGGTGAAAATGGAGGCTGGGGTATTTCTTATAATCCTAATACTAATACACAACAGGTATATCAATCTGGTAATCCAACAGGAACCTATTTATATGGTTATTTTGTGGATGGTAGTGGGGGATTGAATGCTAGTTCTAAGGAACTTACTACGAGTCCCAAGATAGTTACAGGACTAATAAATAAATCAACTACTACATCTTCTATTTATATTAATAGCACTTTAAAAAATTCTAATACTTCATTAACATTTGTAAATCCAAATAATGGAACAGCTGATAAAATATTTTTTGGGCAAAGAGGTAATTTTAGTAATAGAAATTTTTTAGGTAATATTTCAGAAGCCATAATATTTTCTAAAAATTTAACTGCCACAGAACAATCAGCGTTAGAGTCTAGTCAAGCTATTTATATTCCACCTTTTGTTGAAATTACTGCTAGTACCTCGGGTACTATTTGTCCAGGAACCAATGTAGTTTTTACAGCTACTACTACTAATATTGTAACTCCTACATTTCAATGGTATAATAATGGAGTAGCTATACCCGGTGCCACTTCTTCTAGATACTCCTCTAGCACATTCAATAACAATGATAAAATAACAGTAAAAGCAACTCCAGCAACTGCATCTGCTTCTATTGTAAATGGAATAAATTTAAAGGCGAATCTAGATGCAGGTAATGCTAGCAGTTATAGTGGTTCAGGGATTACTTGGACGGATTTAACTGGCAATGGTAACAAAGTAACTTTAACTGGAACCGGTTATACCAATGTGAATGGAGGCGGAATTACTTTTAATACGATATCTACTTATGGCACACAAACATTTCCAAGCCCTCCATTTAATAGTGATTTTACATGGAGTAGTATTTATAAAGCATCACCCATAAGTGGAAATGGATGGGATAGATTATATTCTACTGGTGTAGGTACTAACTATAATGGATTTCATGTTGGCCACGTAAATGGAAAGCCAGCTATTTCATTTGAAAATTGGTATCCAGGTGGATCTGTATTTAATACAGATGCAGAAGACCCATTAACACCAGGCAATTACTATATGTTAACAGTGGTTCGATCTGGTAATTTAATTTCTACCTATGTACAAACTAATATTTATGGAAATGGAGCCACAGTTTCAGGGGCTTCCATACCTGTAACACCTATATATATTGGTAAGGGTCCAGATTCAAATCCTTGGGAAAATGGAGTAATGAATCTTATGTTAATTTATGATAAAGCTTTATCTCCATCCGATATTGTTCAAAATTTTAATTTTTATGCTTCTAGATTTGGATATGGGTTTGCAGGCTACCCTTCTAATTCTATTACTTTAACTGTAGCACCTACTGTTCCAATGATTACTTTAAGTGGTGAAGCCTGTATTAATAAAGCCACTTTAACTACACCTTCAGGATTATCTTCTTATGCCTGGTATAAAAACAATGTACTTATACCTGGTGCAACATCTAACTCGTATTCACCTTCCACTATTGGTTCATTTCAAGTTCAGGTTTCAAATGGCACTTGCACCAATACTTCTGTTGTAACTACAATATATAATTGTGTAGTAAATTTAAATGGTAAAATAGTAGCGAGTTCTAATACAAATGCAAGCTTAATAAATAGCCCAGAAGGGGGAACCAATTTTGGAACTGGTAAAGATATTTCTGGTAAATTATCTAGTACCATTGGTTTAACTACTACCGTTGGATCCATAAGTTTTTCTACTGCTATACTTGGGGGTGTGATAAGCCCAACCAATGCTATAACCACAAGTATTGGAGTGACTTATAGCACGAATATTAATTTCTCTACTTACTCTAGCACTCTTATTCAGTCCAATATTGGCGCTGGAACTTATACTTGTACCATTTCAGGTTTAGTGCCTGCTACTACTTATTATGCTAAATCATTTATAATTAATAAAGCTGATACTAGTTATGGTTCTATTGTAAGTTTTACAATTCTTGGAGTTGGAGTTTATTATCAAGGGGGTAAAATTGCATATATATTTCAATCGGGTGATCCTGGATATGTGGCTGGAGAAACACATGGCCTAATTGCAGCAGAATTCGATCAGAGTTCGGGTATACAGTGGTATAATGGATCATATACTACCACTAGTGCATTAGGTACTGCATTAGGTACTGGCAATAATAATACTAATACAATTGTATCAAATCAGGGTGGAGGAACCTATGCAGCACAATTATGTGCAGACTTGGTTTTAAATGGATACAGTGATTGGTATTTACCAAGTAAAGATGAATTGAATAATATTTATTTGAACAAAAGTGCAGTGGGTGGTTTTTCAAATGCCAACTATTGGAGTTCTTCAGAGTACAGTAGTAGCAAGGCTTGGTATCAAGACTTCGGTGGCTCGGGCCAGGGTTATCTTACTAAAAATTTCAGTTCCTACGTGCGTGCAGTTCGGTCTTTTTAACAATTTAACCTATTCAATTTTAATCAAGTAACAAAAACATTTGAATCAATTGCTAGAAACACTCTATTAACTAAAGCCTTTTAATAAAAAATATATGAAATCAACTACCATTAAATTATCAAATAGGGAAAATCAAGTATGTAATTTATTATTGGCTGGTTATAGTACTACTCAAATAGCTACGTTATTAAAAATAAAGTGCAATACTGTTTCAACAATAAAAAAATCAATTTTTTCTAAAACAAAAGTTACTAATATAATTGAACTATATGAGATATTTAAAATCTTAGGATATAAAAACAGGGAAGCCGAAAACTGTATTGTAGAGTAGGCGTAAAATAATATTTATATGAAAAATAAATTTTTATCTTTTGGGCTATTATGCTTATTGAGTTTTGAAATGATTTCATGTTATACTGTTTCTTATACAGTAGGGGATGGGCCTCATACTGGAGTTACAGTTGTTGAAAAAAATCATTATTTAGTTAGTGGATTAGCTCCTATTAAAACTGCCGATCCCACTAAAATGGCCGGTGATGCTAAAGGTTATCAAGTAACTATTACGCATAGTTTTATTGATGGTCTAATTAATATTTTAACTAGTGGTATGTATACACCTACAACTACCATAGTAAAGAAATAGTTTTATTTTATTTAAAAAAATGAAAAGTTAGACAACAGGAAAACAAAAC
>CAZWTV010000080.1:0-7828 GCA_964637225.1 uncultured Sediminibacterium sp. | reverse complement strand
ATTTGGGGTTTAACTCAATTCAAAGTTTAAGTGTGCAAAGGTATATAATTGTAAGGACTTTAAGAAACCACAAAAAAGACCAATAAATAGCTTCAATAACCTTCTTTTCTAGACAATTGGTCTTAAATTGCAGAGAATTGTTGAACCCATAAAGAATGAGTAAATTTTTAAAAATAGCCTTCTTTTTTTTAATAGGCATTTTATTGATTTGGTGGAGTTTACATCAAATTCCCCCACAAGAATGGGACAAGTTTACTATTGCCTTAAAAAAGTCAAAGTTTTGGTTCATATTACCGGTTGGTTTCATTCTTGGACTTTCTCATTTAATTCGTGCTTTGAGATGGAGATTAATCATGGAGCCACTGGGATATCAACCCTCCATCATAAATACATTTTTAGCTGTTTTAATTGGATATTTAGCCAATTTAGCAATTCCACGTTTAGGGGAAGTGTTGAAATGCACCCTACTTTCAAAATATGAAAAAGTACCCGCTGAAAAAATTGTAGGTACCATCGTAGCGGAAAGAGCCTTTGATGTGATTAGCCTAGGAATTGTTTTTTTACTTGCCCTAGGCTTACAATTTAACGTTGTAGAGGCAGGTTGGAATCAATTTAAAACTTATGGAAAAATCACAGAAGTGAGTAGTAATAACCATCAAAATATTTACATCATAACAGGTATCATTATCGTTTTGATAATAACCTTTTTATGGTTTTTTAAATCAAAAATGCAAAATGCCATTTTGGGTTTAAAAAAAATTATCAAAGGAGTATGGGAAGGTGTCATAAGTGCTACCAAACTAAAAAAACATAATTTATTTTTCTTTTACTCCTTTGCCATTTGGTTTTTATACTTATTTGCCACTTATGTTGGATTATATGCCACAGAAGGTACAGGAAGTTCATTTCAAACAGCCATTAGTTGTCTAGCCTTTGCCAGTGTGGGGATGATTCTTACCCCGGGAGGTATTGGCGCTTATGCTTATTTTATGGCAAAAGTGTTGGAATTAAATGGTATTGACTATACTTTAGGACTTGCCAATGGCACTTTACAATGGTTTTCTCAATTCATTATAGTTTTGGTTTTAGGAGGTATCGCTTTAATGGCACTGCCTTTATTCAATAAACAAAAAATTTAAAATGAAAACTGCAGATGCTATCGAAAAAAAAATAATGACTCTGAATGAGGCTCAATTCATGATAGCAGCTTTGAGAGTTACAGGAAAAAAAGTTGCATTCACTAACGGATGCTTTGACATCATTCATCCTGGTCATTTATTTTCATTAAAGCAAGCTGCAGACCAAGCCGACTACTTAATTGTAGGCTTGAATAGCGATGCAAGTATTAGAAAATTAAAAGGCCCTACCCGACCCATTAATGATACGGCAAGCAGAGCACTGGTTTTAGCAAACTTAATTGTAGTTGATGCAGTTGTAATTTTTGAAGAAGATACACCTCTTGCACTCATAAGTGCTTTATTACCCGATGTTTTAGTAAAAGGCGGAGATTATACAATTGACCAAGTAGTTGGCAGTAAGGAAGTAATCGCCAATGGAGGAAAAGTAATTATCAATCCTATTGTAGAAGGTTTTTCCACCACACAATTAATTGAGAAAATAAAAAAATAATTATGGAATTTTTAGAACAGCTACAATTACAAAAAATAAATGAAGGTAGTTCTACTGGCTGTGTATGGCTCAAGAGTAATGCAGCATATATAATTTCTCATTCTCCTGTAGATAACAAAGAGATAGGTTCTGTTAGATCCACTGATAAGGAAACCTATGAAAAAATAATAAAAAAAGCACAAGATGCTTTTATTGAGTGGAGAAATTGGCCCGCCCCTAAAAGAGGAGAAATTGTACGTCAAATGGGAGAGGCTCTAAGAAATCAAAAACAGGCATTAGGCAAATTAGTGAGTTATGAAATGGGAAAAAGTGTACAGGAAGGATTAGGAGAAGTACAAGAAATGATAGATATCTGTGATTTTGCGGTGGGACTTTCTAGACAACTATATGGTCTTACCATGCACAGTGAAAGACCCTCTCATAGAATGTATGAACAATGGCACCCATTGGGCATAGTAGGTATTATTTCTGCTTTCAATTTCCCTGTAGCAGTTTGGAGCTGGAATGCTGCCATAGCATGGATATGCGGTAATGTAACAGTGTGGAAGCCTAGTGAAAAAACGCCACTATGTGGTAATGCTATTCAAAATATTATTGCAAAAGTTTTTGATGAAAATAAGGTACCGGAAGGAGTAAATAATTTAATACAAGGAGATCGTTCCGTGGGAGAATGGATTTCAAAAGACACAAGAATTCCCTTGGTCTCTGCCACTGGATCTACTAAAATGGGTAAACTATTAAATGCCGCTGTGGCAGCAAGATTAGGTAAAACAATTTTAGAATTAGGAGGAAATAATGCCATTATCATATCTGAAAACGCCGACTTAGATATGTCATTAATGGGCGCCTTATTTGGCGCCATAGGTACTGCAGGACAAAGATGCACAAGCACTCGTCGATTAATTATACATGAAAAAGTATATGATAATTTTATAGTTAAATTAACCAAAGCCTATCAACAAATTAAAATTGGAGATCCACTGGATGCTAAAAATCATATGGGACCATTAATTGATAAAACTGCAGTTGCATTGTATTTAAATGCCATTGAAGCTTGTAAAAAAGAAGGAGGTACATTTTTAGTGGAAGGAGGTGTTTTAGCAGGTCAGGGTTATGAAAGTGGATGTTATGTTAAACCTTGCATTGCAGAAGTACTCCCCCATTATTCAGTCGTTCAACATGAGACATTCGCACCTATCTTATATGTAATGAAATATGCCACTTTAGAGCAAGCTATTGCCATTCAAAATAACGTTCCTCAAGGACTTTCTTCTGCAATCATGACACTAAACATGAGAGAGTCGGAATTATTTTTATCTCATAACGGAAGTGACTGCGGTATTGCCAATGTAAATATTGGAACCAGTGGCGCAGAAATAGGTGGTGCTTTTGGAGGTGAAAAAGAAACAGGTGGTGGTAGAGAAAGTGGAAGTGATGCATGGAAAGCATACATGCGCAGACAAACCAATACCATCAATTGGAGCCAACAATTACCTTTAGCACAAGGCATTCAATTTGATTTATAATTACAAATGATAGAAGCCTATCTTCTATCATTTCAAAAAACTATTTTAAAGTTTAAAAATATTTTATGCCTAGACCCAGCGTATCAGATTATGCACCATTTTATCAAACCTATATTAATTATACCAGCGGTAAAGAATATTCCATTTTAGTTCAACAATACAATGATCGATTAATTGATTCTTGGACTGCCATTCCTTTAGAAAAAATAAATTTTTCTTATGCTCCTGGAAAATGGACCATCAAACAAATGTTTCAACACGTTATGGATACAGAAAGAATTTTTGCTTATAGGGCACTTGCCCTATCCAGAAAAGAAACTATTTCTATTCCTGGCTTTGATGAAAATGCTTATGCCGAAAATGCAACAGCCGCACACCGTCCTTGGAAAGATATGCTATTGGAATGGAAAATTTTAAGACAGTCTACCAACTTAATGTTTAATTCATTTAACGAAGAGCAATGGAAGCAAAAAGGCATAGTTAGTGGAAATTTGATGTCAGTAAATGCTATTAGTTTTATCATTTTTGGTCATGCCCTTCATCATTTATACATTTTAAAAGAGAAATATTCTATCTAATATTTTTAAATAGTAGCCAATAAAAAAGCCCTCCAGAAGAGGGCTTTCTATTTTTAAATTACAATTTATTTAGTACCATAAATATGAACTGCTAATTGTACTTCAGAATCTACCATTCCAATACCATAATTAATACCGAAAAGGGTTCTATCAAAAGGCATAAAAGCTTCTGCAAAGAATCCTTTTTCATCTGCATTTCTAATAACTGCATTGAAAGTAATAGGTGCTTTAATTCCTTTTAAATTTAAGTCCCCTTTTATGGTAGCTCTATCAGCTTTGGTATAATCTACTGTATTAATAGTAAAGCTAGCTTCAGTAAATTTAGCTATGTCAAAAAAATCAGCAGAAGATAAGTGCCCTTGTAAACGCTCACCCCCTCTTTCATCGGTTACTTTTAAACCCGCTACATCAATTACAAAACTACCTCCAACTAATTTACCATTATTCACTTGAACTGAACCAGACTTGATTGGAAAATAACCAGTGTGGTAGTCGCTTTTTTTAGAGCCTGTAAAATCTACTTTACTTTTCTGTGCAGTAACTGTAAAAGTAACTGCATCAGTGAATTTTGCTTTTGGTGCAAATGAATACAATGAAATCGACGCTGCGATCACTGCAATGGATAACATGATTTTTTTCATATATGATTTTTTGTTTAATTAATTAAAAACTGACTACTAAATTACACCCTAAAATGGGTAATTCTAAAACAAAGATATAAATCAATGTTTAAACAACAAAATTTATTTTAGTGAATTATCTATGATCATAAAATATTATCTTCGCCAAAATTTTTCCTATTATGAACTTGCATGAATTTCAAGCTAAAGAGTTACTAAAAAAATATAACGTACCTGTTCAAGAGGGTATAGCCGTTGAATCGGTGGAAGAGGCAGTGTCTGCCTACAAAAAAATATCTGAAGAAACCAAAAATAAATTTGCTGTAGTAAAAGCACAAATTCACGCAGGTGGTCGTGGTAAAGGAAAAATTCAAGGTACAGAACAAAGAGGTGTGGCTGTTGGAAAATCGGCTGCAGATATTGAAACTTTTGCCAAAAACATTTTAGGAGGAACGCTAGTGACTATCCAAACTGGCCCTACTGGAAAATTAGTTTCCAAAATATTAGTTGCTCAAGATGTTTATTATGAGGGTCCGCAACCCACCAAAGAATTTTACTTATCAATTTTGTTAGATCGTAGCAAAGGAATGAATGTGGTTATGTACAGCACTGAGGGAGGAATGGATATAGAAGAAGTAGCCCATAAGACTCCTGAGAAAATTTTTAAAGAGTGGGTTTATCCTGGTGGTGGATTACAAGGATTTCAAGCAAGAAAAATTGCTTTTAATTTAGGACTTAGTGGTGATGCATTTAAAAATTGCGTAAAATTTGTTACAAATTTATACAATGCCTATGTAGGTTTGGATTGCAGTATGTTAGAGATTAATCCTTTATTCAAAACTGCCGATGATAAGATCATTGCCGTTGACTGTAAAATGAATTTAGATGACAACGCTTTGATGAGACACCCCGACTTACAAGCTATGCGTGATGTATCTGAAGAAGATGCTACTGAAGTAGAAGCAGGCGAATACAATTTGAATTTTGTAAAATTAGATGGCAATGTGGGTTGTATGGTAAATGGAGCTGGTTTAGCAATGGCAACCATGGATATGATAAAATTAAGCGGAGGAGAGCCAGCTAATTTCTTAGATGTAGGAGGTACCGCTAATGCAGCTACTGTTGAAGCTGGTTTTAGAATTATTATGAAAGACCCCAATGTAAAAGCCATTCTAATTAACATTTTTGGTGGAATTGTACGTTGCGACAGAGTGGCTGCTGGCGTCATTGAAGCATTTAATAAATTAGGAAATATAAATATTCCTATCATAGTTCGACTACAAGGCACTAATGCAGTGGAAGCAAAGAAATTAATAGATGAAAGTGGTTTAAAGGTTGAGTCGGCTATTTTATTAAGTGAAGCTGCTGCTCTTGTAAAAAAAGCAGTAGCCTAATTGAATACTTACTAAGCCCTAATTGAATAATATTGCATAAATAATATTACACTCTTTAATTAATCATACCTTAATTAGAGAATAGAATACTCCTACTCTTTTTATTTATTAAATATTTATCCATTTATTGAATAATCATCTACAGGTCTTACTTCTGTTAGCGCACTAAATAAATAGATTTGACCAGTGGTTATTTCAATGCATTCAATTCGTTTTCGTCTTAATTTAATTTTTCTAAAAATTCTCCCTTTTATCTCTTTAAATAGGGCTCCATCAGCTACACTAGCTAACAGAACAACTCCTTCTTTTTTGATTGAATTATATTTTCTGAGGACTAACAATAAAGCAGTTTCTCCATTAGCGGTGGCGGCAGGATGAAGCAATGTTTTTTCTAGACTTTTTTGAATGTCAGTTGGAAAAATTTGGAGTTGAATAAACTGGACTAAAAGTTGAGCATAAATTTGTTTCCATTCTTTTCCATGAGCCTCCACCCTGTTTCTATATTGTTCAAAACATAAAAGATGCGCAAGCTCATGTAATAATGTTATTAAAAATTCATATGAATTCAAATTGCCATTTACCGAAATTTTATGATTTCCTCCAAAAGTAGGATGCCTATAGTCACCTAAAACCGATTTTCTTTCCTTAGTTACTGTTAAATGAACCTTATAATAATTAATAAGTTGAACCACGGGCTCAAAAGCGCCAGTTGGCAAATACGCACTTAAAGCATGTAAAGGATGTTCAACTTTAGCCAATTTTGATTATTTGAAATTATTTCTTGAAATTATTTTTTTTGAAGGGAATGCTTTATTTCAAACCAAGTATAAGCTATATACAAAACCATACTGGTTAACAGAGTGGGATATCCAACAGGTTCTTTTGCCTGTTTAACATAAGTTAAAGCTGCTCCTGCAAAAACAATTAATTTAAGTAGCGTCCCCATCATAACCGACCTAATAACTGCATTGGGATTGGCCTGATCCAGTCTCTTAAGTCTCAGAAAATTTAGATAGGCCATGGCTAAAAGCATGAAATTTACACTTAATACAAAATTTACTTTAATAGGCACTTTGAAATCATTGAATATTATTGTCTGCCCCATTATCAAAACCACTAAAAATAAAACTACAATTGAAATACTCTTTTTGAAAAACATGATATGCTATTTTTAAATATTTTTCATTTATTTCTTTGAGTTTCTTTCACTACCTTAAATAAGGTATACAAAATAAAAAGAGATGGGGCTATCCAAGTTAGTCTCTGATGCCAATTAAAATAGGCATCGGCTTTTTTACCTATATATAAAGCAATAATTAAACCTACCAATATTTGAGTGCCTAAACCGGCATATTTTGCCAAATTTAAAGCAGACTTTTCAGATGGTTTATTAGAAGAGGAAGAACTTAACATAATTTAAGAAACTGTTTGCTTTAATGAGGTAATAATTTACAATAATTTAATTATTAAATGATTTAATCAAGAGATTGTTTACTATCAGGCAAAACTAATGGAAGAGTGTCTAATTGCTTAGGATTTCCTTCAGATAAAACTTTTTTGATTCCTTCCATATATTGTTCTTTAAAATGAATAGCTTGCTCTAGAGAGTCTGTTCTTATTTTTAAGAGTTGAAGAGCAGTTCTACTTTCTTTGGTGCCATAGCCGGGAATATAATATTTCAAAGGAGTAAAAGCAATTAAAGCTATTGTCATTCCAACCAATAAAATAAATGTAATACTAAGCCCTATATAAACAGACCTCCTCGTTAATTTAAATGCTAATACTTCATCGTAAGTATCATCATTCATGACTACTAAGCGGTATGTATTACTCGTTCTTTGGAAGGTATTATTGATATCAAATTTTGGCATAACATGTAAAGCTAATTAAAGATACAACCTATTCTATTTTTTTAATAGAATAATTGGAAATAAATGTATTTTTAAGGTGATTTTAAACCTCTTATGAAGCAGAAAAAAGCCTTTTATAAATTAAACAGTAATTGGTTTTGGACCCTCTGCCTACTGTGTCAAATTACACTTACCACTCAAGGTCAAAATTTAGATAAAAAAATTACTAAG
>CAZWTV010000079.1:0-8364 GCA_964637225.1 uncultured Sediminibacterium sp. | reverse complement strand
TGGGTCCAAAAATTTCATTTTGCTTAATTTTAGAATTGGGAGCTACATCTACCATGAAAGTGGGTTCTATAAATAATTTTTCTTTGTTAGCTTTACCACCATACACAATGTCACCATCTGCGAAGTAAGAGGTTAATCGCATCCATTGTTTTTCATTTATTATTTTACCATAATGCTCTGAATTTGCTGCGTCCACACCATAAAATGCTTCAATAGCAATGATTAGTTCTTCAATAAGTTTATCTTTTAAATTGGGGGGTACTAAAATGTAATCAGGTGCAATACACATTTGACCACAATTAGAAAATTTTGGATTTGCCAATCGTCTTGCTGCCACTCTTATATTTGCATCTGAACAAATTACAGCTGGACTTTTTCCTCCCAACTCCAATGTAACAGGCACCAATTGTTCTGCAGCTAATTTGTAAATTATTTTTCCCACCATGGTACTACCTGTGTAAAATATATGATCAAACCTATTTTCAGTAAGAAGTGGGGGTAATACTGTGGCGCCCTCCCCTTCTAGATATAAAATATAATTCTCTGCAAATAGAGATTGTATCATTTTTTTCATCACAGCGGCTGTAGCAGGCGCAAATTCACTTGGTTTTAAAACAGCACAATTTCCTGCGGCAATAGCACCAATGAGTGGAGTAAATAATAATTGAAAGGGATAATTCCATGGAGCAATGATACAAACCACCCCTAAAGGTTCTTGTACAATAAAGCTTGAAGAAGGTATATTCACCAAATTAGTAGCCACTGATCTAGGCTCCATCCACTGCTTTAAATTATTTAAAGTGTAGTTTAATTCGCTTAAAAAAAATCCAATTTCTGTAGCCCATGCATCTTCGTCCGTTTTTTTTAAATCACTGTACAAAGCTTGATACAATTCTTTTTCAGCCTCTAAAACTGCCTTTTTGAGCCTTTGTAGCTGTTCTAATCTGAAGCTATAAGATTGCGTCGCCCCTGTGGCAAAATAGGTGCGAAGATGATGAATACTAGTAGACATAGGATAAAATTATATAGCAATTTAAGTCATTATTTACGAAAGCTATGACTCATTTATACTCTTATCAAAATAATTCTAAAAATTGCGATTTTTTTGATAATTTACCTTACTTATTTTAACAACGATTATTAACTAAATAAAGATTTGCTATGGCTAAGAAAAAAATGGAGAAATCTAGAAGGGATTTTATTAAAAATTCTGCACTTGCATTAGGAGGATTTTACATCTTACCAAGACACGTACTTGGTGGAAAAGGCTTTACCGCCCCAAGTGATAAATTACAAGTAGCTGGTATTGGTGCCGGTGGAAAAGGAGAAAGTGATTTATTTGCTTTCTATAATAGTGGCAAAGCAGATATTGCATTTTTATGCGATGTGGATGATAGGCAAGCTGTAAAAAGCCGCGAAAGATATCCAAAAGCAAAATACTATAAGGACTACAGAGAAATGCTAGATAAAGAACATATGCATATTGATGCATGTTCAGTGTCAACTCCAGATCATATGCACGCCGTTCAAGCTATGGCTGCAATGCAATTAGGTAAACATGTGTATGTCCAAAAACCAATGGCACACGATATTTATGAAGCAAGAATTATGACTAAGGCTGCTCACGATTACAATGTTGTTACACAAATGGGTAACCAAGGTTCTTCTGGAGATGGAGTACGTATGTTGCAAGATTGGCATGCTGCAGGATTGATTGGAGATATTCATACCATTTATTGTTATACTGACAGACCTGTTTGGCCACAAGGAGTAAATCGTCCTGTTTCTTCTACTCCTGCCGCTATACCCCCTGAATTAGATTTTAATTTATGGCTAGGTACCGCTCCAAAAAAAGATTATTTCGAAGGACTACTTCCTTTTAATTGGAGAGGATGGTGGGATTATGGAACCGGTGCTCTAGGAGATATGGCTTGCCATATTATGGCACCTGCATTTGCAGTAGCTGGCTTGGGTTATCCTATTGCAGCAGAATGTAGCGTTGCAACTCGTTATACTGCTCCTTGGCAAAAATTATATGCACCAGACTCCGGTCCGATGGGATCTCATATTATATTAACTTTCCAAGGGCAAAATGGAAAACCCAATGTAAAATTACATTGGATGGATGGTGGTATTCAACCAGAGCGTCCTAGTGAATTAGGCCCCAATGAAATAATGGGTGATGGTGGTAATGGTGTCATTTTCGAAGGATCAAAAGGAAAAATGATGGCAGGTACCTATGGCATCAATCCACAATTACTTCCAACCAATTTAACTAAAACCACTTCTGTTCCAAAGACGGTAGATAGAGTTAAAGGTGGCGAAGGGGGTCATTATGCTGCTTGGGTAGAAGCTTGTATTGCAGGCGCAGGTAGTAAAGAAGCGAAAGCATTAAGTTCTCATTTTGATATTGCTGGCCCCTTAACAGAATCGGTTTTGATGGGTAATTTGGCTATAAGAAGTTATGATATTAAGTCTACTGATAAAAAAGGAATCACTACTTATCCTGGTAGAAATATTCAGTTGTTGTGGGATGGACCTAATATGAAGATCACTAATTTCGAAGAGGCTAATCAATTTGTAAAAAGAACCTATCGCGAAGGTTGGAGCTTAGGTGTATAGTTTTTTATACATAATTTTTATTTTGATACATCTCGGTAGCCATAGGTTACCGAGATTTTTTTATGTTACCTTTAATATTAAAATTATAATAATTTAAATGGCTTCCATGGAAAATTTACGTGATCAATTTTTATTAAATCCTGAAATCACTTTTTTAAATTTTGGATCTTTTGGTGCTACTCCTAAACCCATTTTTGAAGCATATCAAAATTGGCAAAGAGTACTTGAGGCAGAACCTGTTCAATTCATTGCTTTTGACGGTGTGCATTATTTGGCAAATGCTAGAGCTGCTTTAGCAACATTTATAGGTTGTCCTGATAAAGACGATTTAGTCATGGTAACCAATCCTTCTTTTGCGGTGAATTTAATTGCCAAAAATTTTCCATTAAATGAGGGAGACGAAATTTTAGCCACCGATATAGAATATGGTGCCTGCGACCGCACTTGGGATTATTATTGTAAAAAGAGTAAAGCGACTTATAGAAGACAAAAAATAAATTTACCTATTACCAGCAAAGAAAAATTTATTGAAGATTTTTTTGCAGGTCTTAGACCCAGTACCAAAGCCATATTTATAAGCCATATCACAAGTGCTACAGGGCTTATTTTTCCAGTAAAAGAAATTTGTGCAATGGCAAAATCAAAAGGATTAATTACGATTGTTGATGGAGCACACGTACCTGCACATATTCCTTTTAATTTAAGTGAATATGAAGTCGATTTTTATACAGGTGCCTGCCATAAATGGATGATGGCCGCTAAGGGTTGTAGTTTTTTATATGCTCATAAATCGGTTCAACATTTATGTGATCCTTTAATTGTGAGCTGGGGTTATAAAGCTTTCAAGCCATCGCATTCTACTTTTTTAGATTATCATCAAATGATAGGAACAAGAGATTTTTCGGCCTTTTTAACAGTAGAAGCCTCTATTGCATTTATGGAAAAAAATAATTGGAAAGCAATTTCAAAAAAATGTCATGAGATGGTACTTAGCCATGCCAATAAATTTTATGATTTACTGGGCACCCAACCCATTAGTCCATTAAATGAACAATGGATAGGGCAAATGATTAGTATTCCTATTCATACTCCCGAGCCCGAGGTTTTACAAAGGAAATTATTTATAGATTATAAAATTGAAATTCCCATTATGCGTCAGGACAATGATGTGTATATGCGCTATTCTATAAATGCTTTTAATACTGTTGCGGACTTAGATGCCTTATACCTTGCATTAGAGCAAATAAAAAAAGAAGGAATTCTTATACAATAAATCCCACAAGGAAAATATTTTAAGCAAGGGCTGCATGTAATATTTCCACTGTATGCAAAGCTTTAGCACCAGTGCCATCTTTTATTTGATGACGACAACTGGTACCTGGTGCAGCAATAGTGCAATTATTTTTATGGGCTCTTATTTTAGGAAATAGTACCAATTCGCCAATATTCATTGATACTTCGTAATGTTCCTTTTCATATCCAAAAGAGCCTGCCATTCCACAACATCCAGAAGGTATAATGTCTACTTTATAATTAGTAGGTAATGAAAGGGCTTTCACTGAATCTGCTAAGGAACCGATAGCTTTTTGTTGACAATGTCCATGAAGTAATATTGATTTTGATTGGATAGTAAATTTATCTTTTGTAATATTTCCTGCCTGTATTTCAACTGCTAAAAATTCATCAATAAAAAAACTATGCTTTGCCAAATGTTGTGCAGCAGTAATATTTTTATCTAAAGCCAAATCGGGATACTCATCTCTAAAACTGAGTATGGCAGAGGGTTCTAGGCCTATTATAGGATTTACATCACTCACAAGATGGCTTAAGTATTCAATATTTTTGTTTGCAATAAGTTTCGCTTTTCTGACCAAACCTTTCGATAACCAAGTTCTTCCACTTTCTTCATGTCTTGGTATAATTACTTCATACCCCAATGCTGTTAATAGCTCGATAGCCTTAATACCTATTGGGGCATCATTATAATTGGTGAATTCATCACAAAAAAAATAAACTTTTTTGATAGCCTGCTTAGGAGCTATATAATTTTTCTTATACCAATTTTCTACAGTTTGTTTTGATATACTAGGCATGGATCGCTTCAAAGCAAAACCTGAAATTAATTTAATCAATGTTCCAGTAAAAAAATTACTCATGATGGCATTGTATACATTAGGCACAAAAGAACTCAATTTTGCGGCTGTAGTAAAATTAGCAATGAGCCTAGCTCTAAAAGGAACACCATTAGCATCATAATAATGCTGTAAAAATTCAGCTTTTAATTTAGCCATGTCTACATTAGAAGGACATTCTGTTTTACATGCCTTGCAGCTTAAACATAAACTCATGACTTCATAAATTTCCTTATGGTCATATCTATTTTCTTTCTCAGAATGCGTTAAAAACTCTCTAAGTATATTGGCTCTTGCTCTAGTCGTATCTTTTTCATCGCGGGTAGCCATAAATGAAGGGCACATGGTACCTCCGGATAAATGAGTTTTTCTACAATCTCCCGAGCCATTACACTGTTCTGCATGTTGTAAAATATTTTGCTTGTGAAAACGGAAGATAGTTTTAAACTCGGGTGTGAATTGGCCAGGTGCATAGCGCAACATGGAATTCATAGAGGGAGTATTCACAATTTTATTGGGATTAAAAATATGTTTAGGATCCCAAATATTTTTTACTTCTTGTAATAAGGCATAATTTTTATCCCCTATCATTTGTTTAATAAATTCACCTCTTAATCTACCATCACCATGTTCCCCACTCAATGAGCCATTATATTTTTTTACAAGTGTTGCCACTTCCTGTGCAATAGTTCTAAAAAGTTGATTTCCTTCTTTGGTTTTTAAGTTAATGATAGGACGCAAATGAAGCTCCCCCGATCCTGCATGTGCATAATGAACCGAATAAAGTCCATGCTTTTTAAGTATCTCATTAAAATCACGAATATAATTAGGTAAGTCTTCAACATCTACCGCTGTGTCTTCAATCACTGGCACTGCTTTTTCATCTCCTGGTAAATTACTCAAAAGGCCTAGTCCTGCTTTTCTCAATGCCCATATTTTTTTTGCATCTGCTCCATACAACACAGGAAAATGATAACCCAGTCCTGCTGCTCGCATATCGGCTTCAACTTTGGAAGTGAGATCAAAAATTTCCTGCTTAGTTTCTTTTACAAATTCTATAACTAAAATCGCCCCAGGGTTGCCTTGAACAAAAAATCTGTTTTTGGCTTGTTCCACATTTTCTTTGGTACACTCTAATATGTAATGGTCAATAAGTTCACTGGCACTAGGTTTATATTTTAAACCTATTAAATTGGCGCGCAAAGATTCATCGATACTATTAAAATGTACACATAAAAGTCCTACTTCTTTGGGAGGAGCAGATACCAGATTTAATTTTATCTCAGTAATAAAAGCCAATGTGCCTTCAGAGCCTGCTATTAAATTACAAAAATTAAATTCAGGTCCTCCTGCATGAAAGGGATCAGCTTCTATTAAAATATCTATAGCATAACCTGTATTTCTTCTTATCACCGATTTTTTAGGAAATTCTTTTCTAATCTCAACTTGGTTATCATAGTTGCTAAGAATACTTCGTATAGATTTATAAATATGTCCTTCTAGTGTATTGCATTCGCATTTCTGATGAAATGATTCGGTAGATATACTTGAAAAAATTGCTTCAGAACCATCACTTAAAAAAGCTTTTACTTCTAATAAATGCTCTCTTGTACTTTTATACACCACAGAATTAGATCCACAAGAATTATTACCTACCATACCCCCTATCATGGCTCTATTTGCCGTAGAAGTTTCAGGGCCGAAAAATAATCCATGGTCTTGTAAAAACATATTTAATTCATCCCGAATGACTCCAGGTTGCACTCTAATCCATCGCTGTTCTTTATTAAACTCTAAAATTTGATTGAAATGTTTTGATACATCAACAATTATACCGTTACCCACTACCTGTCCAGCCAAAGAAGTTCCTGCTGTTCTTGGAATTAAAGAAGTTTGATGCGAAGTAGCAAAAGCTATAAGTTTTGAAATATCTTGCTTAGTCTTAGGAATGGCCACAGCCAATGGAAGCTCTCTATAACTAGAAGCATCTGTTGCATACAAAGTGCGGATCATTTTATCGTAAAAAAGATCGCCTTCTAACGTTTTTGCAAGTTGCTTCAACTTATCCTTCATATGGAATTATTCAACTTAGCAAAATTACTAATTAAAAACTTAGGCTAAGAGATCTATGATTACATTACACTACCAATGTAGCGATTGCAAATAGGCTGCGTCGTCTTTAACGCAATCCAGTTCAGAAGTGCCAGTATACGCTTCTTGTTCTACTATATAATATTGTATACCTTGAGCAGCAGCCTGTGGTAACAATGACTTATAATTAATAGTTCCTTTACCAATAATACAAGACTCAATTCCCTTAGCTGTTTTTGCCAGATCTTTTACGTGCACTAATTTAAAACGATTAGGGAATTTTTTCATGTACGCAATAGGATCTACTCCCGCTGCGACTGTCCAATACATATCCATTTCAAAATCAACAGTATCAGGATTGGTTGATTTTATCATTAAATCTTGTGGTACAATGCCATCCATAGGAACAAAAGAGTAGTCATGGTTATGGTAAGCAAAACGTAAACCATTTTTCTTAGTAATTTCTCCACATGCATTAAACTCATCTGAAAAACGTTTGAAATTATCAATCGATTTTTGAGCTCCTTTATGTGGGCATATTAAATATTTCATTCCTATCTCTGCCGCCTGAGCCGCTTTACGCTCAAAGTCTTGGGTATTGTTACAATGAGAAGAAACCATTTTCATTCCTAAATCATCCAAAACTTTTTTTAATTCTGTATTTTTCATTCCCCAAAAAATTCCTAAGTCTCCCTCAAATCCCTCTATTTGCTTATAACCACATTTAGACAAATGTTTCAAAACACCAACGGTATCTTTATATAATGCTTGCTTTACGGTCCATAATTGAATACCTATTGTATTTGGTTTAGCCGCCATCGCCATTAATTCTTTCCCTAAAGGCAAACTTAATGCCGCACCTGCTAATGCTGTTTGACGTAGAAAATTTCTTCTTGAATTATACATAGAATTGTTTTAATATTTGAATCATTTGAAAATAAGTATTCTTTCTAAGAACAACATTAGGTTGCCCAAGCTTTGTCCCCTTTTTTATAAGGCACAGTACCTTCATATCTTCCTGGTACTGCTACATAACGCAAGGCCTTGGTGGCACCAACCTCTGAGCTAAAGAATCCCCATAGGGTAAGCTCTTTTAACATAGTAAAATAATGTTTAGTCTCATCTGGCTTTTTTGTTTTTTGAAATGCGGCAGCTTCTTTGTCTAGCGCTACTAGTAAATTATGACGCTGCTCTACGCTAGCTTGCATAAAAGTTTTTCCCGATGCTTTAGTACTAGCTTCATTTAATTTTTTCATACCCTCCATAAAAGCAGCTTGATCTTTTGTTTCATAACAATCATTTACAATGACTGTCATGAACTCACCTACTTTTGCTTCCTTAGCACCTGGTGTATTGGTAGCAGGTAAAATAGTTTCTGCGATTTCATTTAAAAATGAAATATCATCTTTTGAAAAAGATATTTTAGGGGTACCAGTTGTACAACCCGATAAAAAAGCTTCTGCTCCTAAAACAGTACCCCCCATGATAAGGGCAACTCTTGATAAGGCTTCTCTTCTAT